>NZ_JBFRER010000097.1:0-28604 GCF_052114405.1 Streptomyces sp. M-16
GCCGGATCCCGGTCCGGCCGCGCCGGCCCCCCGCTCCACGGCGGCGGCCCCGGAGCCGGACGCCGGGGCGTCCCGGCTGCTGGCGCGGGCCGAGCAGGTCCTGATCAGCCGCTGCATGGCGGAGCGCGGGTTCGCGTACGCCGTCACCGACCCCCCGGCGGTGGAGCGTCGCTCCTTCCCGTACGGGGTGGACGACGTGGAGTGGGCCCGGGTCAACGGCTACGGCGGCCGGGCCGCCCGCGAGGACGAGCGGGCCCGGCAGGCCGATCCCAACCAGCGCTGGTTCCACCGGCTGTCGGCGCGCGGGCGGGCGGCCGCCCGTACCGCGCTGATGGGGGCCTCGCCGGTGGGGCTCTCCGCCGAGGCCCCCACCGGCATGACCCTCACGGCGAGCACCGAGGGGTGCCTCGCGCAGGCGCAGCGCGCCCTGTACGGCGATCTGGCCGCCTGGTTCCGCGTCAAGGTCGTCACGATGAACCTCCGCCCCGCGCAGGAGGAGCGGGTCCGCCGGGACCCGCGGTACGCGGAGGCGGTCGGGCGGTGGGCGGCCTGCATGCGGGCGTCCGGCCGCCCGTACGAATCCCCCGAGGCCTCCCGGCGGGCGGCGGCCGCCCTGGCCGAGGAACTGCCGGCGGAGCGGGCCGACGCGGCCGAGACCGCCCTCGCGGTCACCGAGGCGACCTGCGCGACCGGCACCCCGCTGAGCCGGGTCTCCCGAACTCTGGACCACACCTACGGCGATGAAGTCCGCGCGCTCCACCAGGACGAGATCGACCTCAGGCGAAGGCTCCAGAACGACGCGCTCCCCAGGGCGGAGCGCGTCGTGTCCCCATCCGAATCCGACCGAAGCACCGACAGCACCGACAGCACCGACAGCACCGACAGCACCACACGATCCGGAGGATCCCATGGCTGAGTTCCGTAAGACGATGCTGGCCTGCGCGCTCGCCCTTCCGCTGCTCGCGGTCCCAGCGACCCTCACCACCGCCTCGGCGGCCCCGGCCGACGCCTCCGGCGTGGCGGCCGACGGCAACTACTGGGTCTGGGCGGACACCAACCGGGGCGGCCCGGCCTGCGGCTGGAGCGGCAACGACTCCGACTGGCGCACGTGCGGCGCCGGGAACAACTACGACATGAACGACCGGGCCTCGTCCTGGTGGAACAACGGCTACGCGGGCTCGCTCGGCGATGTCCGCGTCTACGAGAACATCGGCTACGGCGGCGCCTCCACCTGCGCCCCCAACGGCTCCTCGGGCAACATCCCGTGGGAGTGGAACGACCGGATCTCCTCGCACAAGTGGGTCACGAACTGCGGGTTCTGATCCGCGGTCGGAAGACCACCGAGAACGGCCTCCCGGGACCCGAACCCGGGAGGCCCCCGGTCGTCCGTCAGCGCCCCGCCGCGCGCAGTGCGTACCGGCCGGCTCCCCGGTGTTCGAAGCCGGCCAGGCGGAGCACGGCCCGGGAGGGCTCGTCCGTCTCGTCGACGGTGGCGCACAGCTCGTGCGCGCCGGGCTGGGCGAAGGCCCAGCGGGCCAGCGCGCGCAGAGCCTCGGTGGCGTGTCCGCGGCCGCGGGCGGAGGGGACCAGGTCGTAGCCGGTCCCGGCGCGGCCGTCGGCGTCGGGGGCGGCGTGGAAGCCGGTCACGCCGATCCCGCGGTGATCGCGGGAGCGCACGATGGCGTACGGTCCCCAGCCCGGCCGGTACGCGCCCCGGTCCCGGGCCCGGAGCACCAGCGCGGCGGCGGCGCGCGTCCCTTCGGGGGGTCCGTCGGCCGTCCAGGTGAAGCCGCCGGTGCCGCCGTCGGCCAGGTCCCGCGCGAGGGACGGGGAGATCTCGCAGAGCACGACGCCGGCGCCCACGACCGGGTCCCCGTACCAGCGCCAGGTCCGCTGCCGGGGCAGACCCGGTAAGCCGGCCCGGCCGGTGGCCGCCAGCAGGGTCTCCCAGGGGGCACCCGGCCCCGAGCGCGGCACGTGCGGGAAGAGCCGGTCCAGGACCCGGGCCGCCACGGGGTCCTCGCCGCGCCAGTGGGTGACGCCGAGCCCGTTGAGGATGTCGTGGGTGTGGAGCAGCAGTTCGGCGGCTCCCATCGCGGCGAAGCCGTCGGGGCCCGCGGAGCCGGCCGGATGCCAGGCCCGGTCGTCGGGGCGGGCGGCCCGGACGGCGGCGGCCAGCAGCAGCCCGCTCGCCCCGACGAGGTCGACCAGGGCGCCGGGCGGGGTGCCGGGGGCGGCGCCGACCGCGAGGGGGAGGTAGGAGCGGGTGACCCGGCCCGCGAGCTGCGCGGCGAATCCGGTCAGGTCACCGGCCAGGTGGACGGCCGTCTCCCGGCAGCTCCACTCCAGTCCCGCCGCCGGGGCGGACCAGTCCAGGTGCGCGACCGCGCGCAGCGCCCGCACGCCGGCGGCCACGGCGGCGGCCAGTCCGCCCGCGGGGTCCTCCCCCGTCACGGCTGCTGCCCGGCCGTGCGGGCAGCGGCCGTGTCCGGGTGCGGGCGGGTGTCCTGCCGGGGGAAGGGGGCGAGGTCCGGTTCGACCCAGCCGGCGCGCGCCCGCGGGGAGTCGAGCGTTCCCGGACGGTAGAAGCGGGTCGGCAGCTCCTTGTCGAGCAGGTGGGGGTGGCGGTCGGCGAAGCGGGCGAAGTCGTCCGCGTCCGGTTCGGCCGCGTGGTGGCCCACCAGTTCCACCCAGGCCCGGGTGAGGGTGGCGTGGAACTTCTCGGGCACGCCCGCGCGGACCGTGATGGCGCGGATGCCGTCGCCGATCAGGTCGGCCGCGGCGGGAACGCCGAGGCGGCGCACGGCCAGCCAGGTCAGGTGGACGTGTTCGCGATGGCCGAAGCGGCCGGTGGCCTCCTTCACCTCGGCGAGCAGCGACGCGAAGTCGGGTGTGGGGGCGGGCGTGGAGACGGGCGTGGAGACGGGCTTGGAGACGGGCGCGGGGGTGGGCGCGGGGGTGGGCGCGGGGGCGCTCATGAGGACACCTCGGTGAGAGCGTTCAGGGCGTTGCGCAGGGCGACGACCGCTTCGTCGGGGAGGCCGGCGAGGGCCCGGCGCTCCAGGCCGGTGACGGCCCGCCGGATCGTGGCGGCGGTGCGCCGTCCGGAGGGGGTGAGTTCGACGAGGACCGCGCGGCGGTCTCCCGGGCGGGTGCCCCGGGTGACGTGGCCGCGGCGTTCCAGGCGGTCGAGCACGCTGGTCAGCGTGGTGGGGCGGGTGCCGGCGGCCGCGCCGAGTTCGGACACGGTACGGGCGCGGCCGTCTGCCAGGTTGGCCAGCGCGTTGATCTCGGAGGGGGTCAGGTCGAGGTCGGCCAGCTCCGCGGCGAGCACCTGGAGGGTGGCGTGGGTGGCCCGCTGGAGCGCGAGGAGGGCGGACCAGTCGGACGGCACGGATTCGGACTTCACGATTCCGGATTATACGATTTCGTGGCATCCGGCGCCGGCCGGGCGTCCCCCGACCCCGGGGCGTCAGCCGGGCGTCCCCGGACCTGCCGGCCCGGCACCTCCGCCGCTCGCCCCGGGTGGGCTCAGTCGGGGAGCCCGGCACCGCAACGGGAGCAGTAGCGGGCGTCGGATTCGGTGGCGAGGCGGCCGCAGTCGGGACAGACCCGGTGCAGCAGGCAGGCGGCCTCGCCGCCTTCGGCCCGGAGCCCGGTGGCCAGGGGCGCGGCGGGCGCGCCGGGGCCGGCTCCGACGGCGCCCGCCCCGCCCGCGGCCAGGCCGGCAGCCGTCCCGATGCCCAGGCCGGGGCGCCGGGTGTGCACCGTCAGGTACGTCATCCCGCCCGGGCCCGCGGTCAGCGAGCGCCGCGCACCGCGCGCGAGCAGGACGGCCGAGTGCGGGCGCAGCCGGTGGGCGCGGCCCTCGGTGTCGATCCGTCCGGCGCCGTCGACGACCACGAGCAGGACGTCGAGGGCGGGCTCGGCGTGCTCCGCGATGACGGCGCCGGGGCGCAGGCGGATCAGGTTGGCGTCCAGTCCCCGTGCCGCCGCGGTCAGCCGCCACAGTGCGCCGGTGGCCCCTTCGGGGGCGCCCGCGATCACCGCGTCGAGGTCGGCCAGAACCCCGGTGGGGTCCGGGTGCGTCGTCATGCCGGTCCTTCCTTCCGTCCGCGCGTGCCCCCGCAGTCATACACGATCGGGGCCGGGGCCCAGGGGTTCTCGCGCCCATCGCCCGGGTGCCGGGGCCACCCCCGCCGCCGCCGTCGCACGGCTGAACGATAAAATCGTGGCCGGATCGCGTCGGCCGTACACGGAACGGACGCGCGGCCCGGCCCGAGGTCGATCACCGGGCCGCGGCCCGGCTCCCCGCGCTGTTCCCCGCCGCCCTGCCCTCCTGCCCCGGAACCCACCCTGCAATGAACCCCGGTACCGCCACCGCCACCCCGTCCGTCACCACTGCCGCCGATCCCCGCCCGACCGTGCCCCGGGCCCCGGCCCGGCCGAGCGCGGCCGCCGCCGTCCACAGCGTCAGCGCGGCGACGACGGTGCTGCTGGCCCTCGTCGCGATCGGCGCGATGATCCACGAGCCGGTGCTCATCCCCCCGCTGGCCGCGAGTGCCGCCCTGATCCACAGCGCCCCCACCCTGCCGCTGGCCCAGCCGCGCGGCGTGGTCGTCGGCCATCTGATCGGCGCCGCCGCCGGATACGCCGTCCTCGCGGCGGCGGGCAGCAGCGCCTGGGCGGCGGCCCTGGCGGCCGGGCTCACCCTCGCCCTGCTCACCCTCGCCCGCACCCCGCACTCCCCGGCCGTGGCCACCGCCGTGGTGACCGTCCTGCAGACCCCGACGCCCGCCCGGTTCGTGCCCCTGCTCTTCGGATCCACCGTGCTCCTCGTCCTCACCGGTTACGCCGGTTCCCGCGTCCGCCGCAAGGCACCGAGGTACCCCGCCTACTGGTGGTGATGACCCGCTGGCGCGCCTGCACGGCCCCGGGGGGCGGCGGGCGCTACTTCTTGTCTGTGGAAATTTCTGCGAAGGACGTCTTCGGCGCCCCCTGCTGGGTGAGCCTGATGGCCCGCGACCTGGAAGCCTCCCAGCGTTTCTACGGCGCGGTCATCGGCTGGACCTTCCGGCCCGCGCGGCTCGGCGAGGGGTTCTCGGTGGCCGTGCTGGACGGCGTCCCGGTCGCCGGCATCGGCGCCCTGGCCGTCGACCTGGCCGTGCCGGTGGCCTGGACCCCCTACTTCGCCGTCGACGACGCCGACGTGGCCGCGAGCCGGGTCCGCGAGCGCAGCGGGACGGTCGCGGTCGGGCCGGTCTCCTTCCCCTCGGGCGGCCGGGCCGCCCTGGTCGCCGACCTGGACGGCGCGGTCTTCGGGATCTGGGCCGGGCCCGTCGCCGCCGGCTGGCGCGTGGGCAAGGGACCGGCCCCGGCCTGGCTGGAGCTGCGCACCCGCAACGCCTTCGACGCCGCGCTCTTCTACGGCGAGGTGCTGGAGTGGGCCACGGGCCGCCCCGGTTGCTGCGAGGTCTCCTACGAGCAGGAGCAGGTCGTCCTGCGCCACGACGGCGATCCGGTCGCCCGGCTGGACAGCGGCCCGGTGGAGCCCGGCGCCTACAACCCGTACACCCGGCCCCGCTGGCACGTCCACTTCCGCGTCCCGGAACTGGACGCGGCCGTGGAAGCGGCCCTCGACCTCGGCGGGCGCACCGTCTCGGTGGTCACCACGACCGGGACGGAACGCTCCATCGCGCTCCGCGACCCCGACGGGGCCCTGTTCACCCTCACCTCCGGCGGCTGAGCCACCCGCGGGAGCAGCCGGTCGCCGGACGGCTGCTCCCGTCCGCCCGTCACCGTCCGCCCGTCACCGGTCGCCCGTCACCGGTCGCGGGGCGCCGGTCGCGGGGCGGACGGCCCGTTGCGACACTGGCCCGGGAGGAGGTGCCCCATGGACCCCGTGGCGGCGCTGGACCGGATCGCCTTCCTGCTGGAGCGCGCGCAGGCCCCCACGTACCGGGTGCGGGCCTTCCGTACCGCGGCCGCCGCCGTGACCCACATGGGCGAGCGGGAGACGGCCGAGCGGGCCGCGACCGGCTCCCTCGAATCGGTGAAGGGCATCGGACCGAAGACGGCCCGCGTGGTGAGCGAGGCACTGGCCGGTGACGTCCCGGAGTACCTGCGGGCCCTGGAGGACGAGGTCGCCGCGATGCCCGCGGGACCGCCGCCCACCCCCGCCGCCGCGGCCCTGCGCGCGGCCCTGCGCGGGGACTGCCACGTGCACTCGGACTGGTCGGACGGCGGGAGCCCGATCGAGGCCATGGGCAGGGCCGCCGCCGCCCTCGGACACGACTGGGCGGCGCTGACCGACCACTCGCCGCATCTGACGGTCGCCCGGGGCCTGACGGCCGAACGGCTGCGCGAACAGCTGCGGACCGTGGCGGAGCTGAACGCGGCGTGGGCGCCGTTCCGGCTGCTCACCGGCATCGAGTGCGACATCCTGCCCGACGGCTCCCTCGACCAGGAGCCCGAGCTGCTGGACGAGCTCGACCTGGTGGTGGGATCGGTGCACTCGAAGCTGAGGATGGAGGCCCCGGCCATGACGCGCCGGCTGCTGGCGGCGGTGCGCAACCCCCTCATGGACGTGCTGGGACACTGCACGGGACGCCTCGTCACGGGCCGGACGCGCCCCGAGTCGGAGTTCGACGCCGCGCGGGTGTTCGCGGCGTGCGCGGAGTCCGGCACCGCCGTGGAGATCAACAGCAGGCCCGAGCGGCTGGACCCGCCCCGGCGGCTGCTGCGCCTGGCCGTGGCGGCGGGCACCTTCTTCGCCATCGACACCGACGCGCACGCCCCGGGCCAGCTCGACTGGCAGATCGTCGGCTGCGAGCGGGCCGTGGAATGCGGGGTGCCCACCGGCCGCGTGGTCAACACCTGGTCCGCGGAGCGGCTCCTGGAGTGGACCCGCACCCGCGTCTGACACGGGTCAGCGGAGTCCCCTGCCGAGGACCAGGAGCAGCAGCACGTCGGCCCCCGCGACCCCCATCGTGGCCAGGAACGGCATCCGGCCGCCCGCCCGGGCCGAGCCGTACAGCAGCGCGCAGGTCAGCACGAGCAGCCACGGGCCGTACGGACCGACCGGGCCCGGCGGGCCGAGGAGCAGGCAGGCCGTGGAGGCGAGGACCAGCCCGGCGGCGACCGCGGCCGACCGGCGGGCGCCGAGCCGCTGGGGCAGGCCGCGCACCCCGGTGGCGAGGTCGTCGGCGATGTCCGGGAGGACGTTGGCGAAGTGGGCGCCCGCGCCGAGCAGGGCGGCGGCGCCGGTCAGCCACAGGGGCGGCCAGGGCCCTCCGGGCAGGGCGAGCGTCACGAAGGCCGGGAGCAGCCCGAAGGCGAGGGCGTACGGGGCCCAGGAGGCGGCCGTGGCCTTGAGCCGCAGGTTGTAGGCCCAGGCGGCGCCGACCCCCACGAGGTGCGCGGTGCCCGCGAGCGACCCCGCGGCCAGCGACAGCGGCACGCACAGGAGCAGCGCGCCGACGGCGGCGCGGTTCACGGCGGCGGCGGGCAGGACGCCCGTCGCCAGGGGTTTGTCGCGGCGGCCGGTGGCGCGGTCGCGCAGCAGGTCGGCCCGGTCGTTGGACCAGCCGACCGACAGCTGCCCCGCCGCCACCGCGGCGGCCGTCAGGGCGGTGCCGGCGGGCCCGCGCCCGGCCGCGACGGCCAGCGCCCCCGCGAAGAGGGTGACGCCGGCGGCGGGGACGGGGTGACAGGCCCGCATCAGTCCGCCCACGAGGGCGACGGGCGTGGCGGGCAGCGCCGGAGGAAGGACGGCGGCCGGCCCGGAGACGGGACCGGGGGCGGGACCAAGAGCAGGACCGGAGGCGGGACCAGGAGCAGGAGCAGCGGCGGGACCGGAAGCAGGACCAGGGGCGGGCACGGGAGCAGGACCAGGGGCGGGCACGCCGTCACGCTACGCCGTGACGGCACGCCCGTTACGCACCCTTCGCGCCGTTCGCCGGATGGCGGCCGTTATTCCCTATGTTGGGCCAATGACACGTGTCCTGGCAGTGAGCAGCGTGTTCCCACCCCACCTGTACCCCCAGCCGCAGATCACGGAGGCGCTCGCCCGCTGTCTGCCGCCCGGCACCGACCCCGCCCTGCTGCGCCGCGTGCACGCCTCGGTGCGGGTCGACTCCCGTCACCTCGCGCTCCCGCTGGAACGCTACGGTCCGGGCACCGACTTCGGCGCCTCCAACGCCCTCTTCGTCCGCGCAGCCCTGGACCTCGGCGCCGCCGCCGTGGAACGCGCCCTGGCCGGTGCCGCGCTGACGGCCGGGGAGATCGACCTGGTGCTCTCGACGACCGTCACCGGGCTGGCCACCCCCTCCCTGGAGGCCCGGCTGGTGGCCCGCACCGGGATGCGCCCCGACGTGCGCCGGATGCCGCTCTTCGGCCTCGGCTGCGCGGGCGGCGCGGCCGGACTCGGGCTGCTGCACGAACAGCTGACGGGCCGTCCCGGGCTGGCTGCACTGCTGCTGTCCACCGAACTCTGCTCGCTCACCCTCCAGCCCACCGACACCTCGATGGCGAACCTGGTGGCCGGGGCGCTCTTCGGGGACGGCGCCGGGGCCCTGCTGGCGGTGGGGGCCGGCCATCCCCTGCACGACACCGGCGCCGGGCCCGTGGTGGTGGCCGCGCGCAGCCGCCTCTACCCGGGCACCGAGCACCTGCTCGGCTGGGACATCGGCCACTGGGGCTTCCGGATGGTGCTGGGCCGCGAGGTGCCGGAGCTGGTGCGGCTGCACGTGGTGGAGGAGGTCGAGTCCTTCCTCGCCGGGCACGACCTCAAGCCCTCGGACGTCGACACCTGGATCTGCCACCCCGGCGGCCCGAAGATCCTCGACGTGCTGGCCGAGGCCCTGGGACTGCCGGAGCGCGCCTTCGCGCACAGCCGCCGCTCCCTGGCCGTGGCGGGCAACCTCTCCTCCGCGTCCGTCCTGCACATCCTCGGCTCCGTCGAGGCCGCCGGTCCGCCACCGCCCGGATCGGTCGGGCTGATGCTGGCCTTCGGCCCGGGTTTCGCCTCCGAACTCGTCCTGCTGCGCTGGTGAGGTCCTGATGCCCACGACCCCCTACCTCCTGCTCCTCGCCCTGGTGGCGGCCGAGCGGATCGCCGAACTGGTCACCGCCCGGCGCAACGCCGTCCGCAGCCTGGCGCGCGGCGCCCGGGAGTACGGCCGCGGCCACTACCCGGCCATGGTCGCGCTGCACGTCGCCCTGCTCGCGGGCTGCGCGCTGGAAGCCCCGTACCGGCCGTTCCTGCCCGCCCTCGGCTGGACGGCGCTCGGCCTCGCGGTGGCGGCGCAGGGCCTGCGCTGGTGGTGCGTCGCCACGCTCGGGCCGCGCTGGAACACCCGGGTGCTCGTGGTCCCCGGGCTGCCGCTGGTCACGGGCGGGCCGTACCGGTGGCTGCGGCATCCCAACTACGTGGCGGTGGTGGCCGAGGGGCTCGCGCTGCCCCTGGTGCACTCGGCGTGGCTGACGGCGACCGCGTTCACGGTGCTCAACGCCCTGCTGCTGCGGGTCCGGATCACCTGCGAGGACCGGGCTCTGGCCACCTGCGGCGGCGCGGGGCGGCCCGCCGCCCCCGACGCGGCGGATCCGGGCATCGCGAGGGCCTCCGGCATCCCGGGGGTCGCGCCGTGATCGACCTGCTGGTCGCGGGCGGCGGCCCGGCGGGACTGGCGACCGCGATCCACGGGGCGCTGGCCGGGCTGGAGGTGGTCGTCCTCGAACCGCGGCCCACCCCGATCGACAAGGCCTGCGGGGAGGGTCTGATGCCGGGCGCCGTCCGCCGGTTCGAGGAACTGGGCGTACCGGTGCGCGGCCGGCCCTTCCACGGGATCCGCTACGTGGACGGGGTCACCGGCCGGAGCGCGGAGGGGCTGTTCGGCTCCGGCCCCGGGCGCGGCACCCGCCGTACCGAACTCCAGGCGGCGCTCGCCGCGCGGGCCGGGGAGCTGGGCGTACGGATCGTCGCGCGGCGGGCCGACGAGGTCCGCCAGGACGGACACCGGGTCGGCGCGGGCGGCCTGACGGCCCGGTACCTGGTGGCGGCGGACGGACTGCACTCCCCGGTGCGGCGCGCCCTGGGCCTGGCGGTACCGGCCCCGGCGGGGCGGCCCGCGCGGTACGGACTGCGCCGGCACTACCCCGTGGCCCCGTGGAGCGACCTGGTGGAGGTGCACTGGGCGCACGACTGCGAGGCCTACGTGACCCCGCTGGGGCCGGACCGGATCGGTGTGGCGGTGCTGACCTCGCGGCAGGCGCCGTTCGACGTCCAGCTGGCCGACCGCTTCCCGGCGCTGGCGGCCCGGCTTCCGCCCCCCGCGCCGGACGCCGGGGTGCGCGGCGCCGGGCCGCTGCGCCAGCGGGCGCGGGCCCGGGTGTCGGGGCGGGTGCTGTTCGTCGGGGACGCGGCCGGGTACGTGGACGCGCTGACCGGGGAGGGGCTGACCCTGGCCGTCGCGGCGGCGGGTGAGGCCGTGCGGTGCGTGCGCGCGGGCCGGCCGCAGGAGTACGAGCGCGCCTGGCGGGACCTGTCGCGGGCGTACCGCGTCCTGACCTCGGGCCTGCTGTGGGCGCGCGGACGGCCGGCGCTGGCCGGGCGGGTGGTTCCGCTGGCGGCCCGCCTGCCCGGGGTGTTCACGGGCGCGGTGAACCTGCTGGCACGGTGAGAGGGGCCCCGGCCGCGCAGT
Source organism: Streptomyces sp. M-16 (assembly GCF_052114405.1). NCBI lineage: Bacteria > Bacillati > Actinomycetota > Actinomycetes > Kitasatosporales > Streptomycetaceae > Streptomyces > Streptomyces sp. M-16. Next base: position 10,701 of record NZ_JBFRER010000097.1, read on the forward strand.
AAGCGGCCGGGGCCCCTCGTCCGGGTGGGGTCAGGCGGTACCGCCCGCCCCCGTGTGCGCCGGCCGGTACGTCAGCGCCAGGCCGGCCAGGACCGCCCCGGCGCCGGGGCAGAGCACCGCGGTGACGCCGGCCCAGGGGTACGCCCCGCCGAGCGCGCCCAGGAGGGGGTCGAAGAACACCAGACCGCCCACGACGTGCAGGGTGACCACCGCGAGGGCGGCCACGGCCGTGACCCGCCAGACCACCGCGGTGTCGCGTATGGCCAGCAGCCCGCCGACGAGGAGGCACAGCAGGGCCGCRGCCGGTGCCGTCCACCGGGCGGGGTCCCCGCCGGGCAGGGCCGCGGCCGGGTCCTGCGGCAGGTGCAGGACCCCGCACAGCAACAGCGCGGCGGCCGTGGGCCAGCGCAGGACGTGGCGCAACGCGCCCCGCTCCCGGGCCGGTACGGTCACCGGCGCGGGGGGCGCCGCGGGTACGGGCCGGCGCTCCGGGGGCGGGGGCGGTGCGAGGGGCGGCCGGGTGGGCCGGACCGCGGCGGGAGATCCGTCGGCGGGCCCGCCGGGAAGCCCCTCGGGAGCCGTGTCGGGCCCCAGGATGCTCGCCGGGAGGGCGACGTCCCGTGCGGTGACCGACGGGGCTCCGTCGGCGGCGGCCGGGGTGCCGGCGGAGGTGCCGGCCGGGGGTCGGTCCGGGGTGGGGGCCGGAGTGGGGGCCGGAGTGAGGAGTGGACCGTCGCGGTCGTCGTGTGGGGCGGCCGCGAGGGTGCTGGGGTCATTCATGGAAAGCTCCGTTCGCCGACACGCGGGTCTACACGTCGCGCGCCGGTCATCGTGCGTCATGGGAATCGCACGCTTCGTTACATTCAGCGCCACGGACCGGCACTGCGCCATTCGGGGCGGGCAAACGGGTCTGTGCCGCGCCCGTACGGGGCTGAGGGGCCGGACACGCCCCCGGCCGTCGCCTCCCGGGGACGGCCCGCGCGGGAGAGTGGGCCGGTCCCGTCGTCCAGGAGGACGCCGCCGTGCCGGATGCCCGCTCCACCCGCCGCCCGGCGTCGACGCGGCCTCCGCACACCACTGCGCCCCGTGGGACGCGCTCCCGGCGCCCGCCCCCACCCCGTCCTCCGGAAGGTGAAGCCATGAGCGGTCTGCGCGAGGTCCTGGAACCGTACGTGGGCGGCGCGGCGGCGCCCGGGGCGGTGGCCCTGGTGGCGCACGGCGACCGGGTCGAGTCCGTGGCCCTCGGCCACGCGGAGGCCGGCGGGGACACGCCGATGGCCCCGGACTCGCTCTTCCGGGTGGCGTCGCTGACCAAGCCGGTCATCGCCGCCGCGGTGTTGATGCTCGCCGAGGAGGGTCTGCTGACCCTGGACGCCCCGGTGGCGCCCTGGCTGCCGGAACTGGCCTCGCCGGTGGTCGTCCGCCGGCCCGGCGGGCCCGTCGACGACGTCGTGCCGGCCCGGCGGCCCGTCACGGTCGAGGACCTGCTGACCTTCCGGGCCGGCTGGGGCTTCCCGTCCGACTTCAGCCACCCGGCCGTCGGGCTGCTGTTCAGCGAGCTCCGGCAGGGGTCCCCGGAGCCGCAGCGGATCGCGGCGCCCGACGAGTGGATGGCGGCCCTGTCCCGGATCCCGCTGCTGCACCAGCCGGGCGAGGCGTGGTTGTACAACACCTGCTCCGACGTGCTCGGCGTGCTGATCGCCCGGGTCTCGGGGCGGCCGCTGTCCGGGTTCCTGGCGGAGCGGATCTTCGGGCCGCTCGGGATGGCCGACACCGCGTTCTCGGTCCCGGAGGGCGTGCTCGGCCGGTTCACGGGCTACTACCGCGCCGGGCCCGAGGGGGGTGCGCCGGAGCTGGTGGACGCCCCCGACGGCCAGTGGAGCCGCCCGCCCGCGTTCCCTTCGGGCGCGGGCGGTCTGGTCTCCACCGCCCCCGACCTGTTCGCCTTCGCGCGGATGCTGCTCGCCGGAGGGCGCGCCGACGACGGGCGGGCGCTGCTGAAGCCCTCTTCCGTAGGGCAGATGACGACCGATTGGCTGACACCGGCCCAGCGCAAGGGCGGCGAGCTGTTCCTGGAGGGGCAGGGCTGGGGCTTCGGCGGTTCCGTGGACGTCGCGGCACGGGATCCGTGGAACGTCCCCGGCCGCTACGGCTGGGTGGGGGGTACGGGCACGGCCGCGCACATCGTGCCGTCCACCGGGACGGCCGCCGTCCTGCTGACCCAGCTGGAGATGAACGGCCCGACCCCGCCCGCGGTGATGCGAGCGTTCTGGACGTACGCGGCCGGGCCGCGACGCCCCTGAACCGGCGCCGTCACCCGGCCGCGCGCGCCCGCGCCCGCACCCGCGTCAGAGCCGGACGGTCCAGCTCACCGTCGACGTGAGGGTGCGGGCGACCGCGGGATCGCGGACCGCGGGAGTCCGGTCCTCGGCGGTCACCGTCAGCTTGTGGGCCCGCAGGTCGAGCAGCCACAGGTCGGCCACGCGCACCTCGTCCCGGCCCGCGAACCGCTTGAGTTCCCGTCCGTCGAGGTACCAGCGCACCACCGGCTGCCGTCCGTCCGCTCCGGCCAGGTGCGGAACGGCCGCCTTCGCGGTGTGCCGCGGCCGCAGGACGCGGTCGGTGGGGGTGAGCGCGGTGACGAGGTTCGCGTGGCGGTGGAACCCGCCGATCATCGCCTCGACTCCCGGGAGGTTGAAGGGCTTCCCCAGCACACGCATGATCGAGCTGTCGGTGGGGCGGTAGAGGCCGGTGACGTAGTAGCCGCCGCCCTCGTACGCGCCGACGGTCCCGCCGTCGGGGGACGGTTCGCCCAGCCAGCGGTACCACTTGGCCCGCTGCGCCGCCATCCGGTCGGCGTCCAGCGTGGAGGTGTTGGCGTCGGCGGGCTCGGGGCCGGTGTACTTCTCGTAGTCCGGCACGCCCGGGTAGGAGTACTCGTCGGCGAGCTTGCCGAGGGAGTGTCCGGTCTCGTGGATGGCCACCTGACCGGACTTGGGGTGTCCGGCGGACGCGGTGGAGATCCCCTCGTAACCGAGGGTGGCACTGGGCTCGTTGTACCCGGCCCCGCCGTACTTGGCGCTGTTGGCGAGGACGATGACCAGGTCGGCTGCGGGCGCCTTGGCCACGTACGCGTCCACCTTGGGCTGGTCCACGCACAGCAGCCGCTCGATGGACTCGCACCAGAAGTACGAGCCGAGCGCGGTGTCGCGGACGGCGTCCGGGCCCGGGTCGCCGGAGACCCCGGACTGGGCCGAGACGGCGTCCACGGTCCAGACGTTGAAGAGGTCGCGGTAGGTCGTGTAGGGCTCGACGGCCGTGACCTCGGCCCACTTGGCGCGGGCGTCGGCGTGGAACTGCCCGAGCTGGTCGGCGGTGTAGCCGTCGCCGATCACGACCACGTCCAGCCGGTCCGCGGTGGGGCCGTTGTCGATCATCTTGGTGACCTGGCCGTCGGCCTCCCGGGCGGCCCCCGAGAGGCGGGAGGCGGCCTTGGCGGGCCCGGCGGCCGGCACCCGGACGTGCCCGGAGCCGGCTTCGCCGCCGTGCTCCGGACCGGGTATCTCGACCTCGACGGCGGTGCGGTGGGGCGGGTCGGCCGCCGCGACGGGCGCGGTCGCGGTCAGGAGTGCGGCGCCCGCGCAGAGCGCGGCGAGGGCCGCGCGCAGGGCCGGCCGGACGGCTGGTGTCATGAAGTCCTCCGCCTGGAGCAGGAGTGGGGTGGGGGGTCGGAGAAGCGAATTAAGCGCGAACTTAAGTCTGCTGAACCGGCTGCTTAAATTAGGCGGCGCGCGGGGCGTGCGCAATGGGTGACTCCCGCTCGATACTGGGGAGTTGGAGCCAGCGGCAGCACAGCGAGGGGATTTCATGGACGAACCGGCCGAGATCGGGCGCAGGGTGCAGCGGCTGCGCGGGGAACGCGGGCTGACCCAGCGGCAGTTGGCGCAGCCCGACTACACCCCCGCCTACGTGTCCACCCTGGAGGCGGGGAAGGTGCGGCCCTCGGAGACCGCCCTGCGCTTCCTCGCCGGACGGCTCGGGACCTCGTTCGAGGAGCTGGCCACGGGGCGGCCCGCCGGCCTGGCCACCGCGCTGCGCCTCGCCCTGACCGACGCCCAGAGCACCCTCGCCACCGGTACGGCGCAGGAGGCGGCCCCGCAGTTCGGCCGGCTGCTCGCCGAGGCGGAGCGCCTGGGCCTCACCGACGAGCGGGCCGAGGCGCTGCTCGGACTCGGCGAGTGCGCCCTGGAGTCCGGGGCGCTCACCGAGGCCGCCGGGCACTTCGAGGCGGCGGAAGTGCTGCTGTCCGGGGAGCCGCTGCCGCGGCGGGCGCGGGCCGTGCGCGGCCGCGCGGTCGTGCACCTGCTCGCCGGTGAACTGCGCTACGCCTGCTACCTGCTGGAGTCCGCGATCGACGCGCTGAACGCGGGCGGCCTCGGGGATCCGGAGGCGCTGCTTCTGCTCTACACCGCGGTGATCGGCCCGTACCTCGACATGGGCGCGCGGACCCGGGCGGCGCAGGCCGCCGAACTCGCGCTGGCGCTGGCCCCGCAGGTCGGGGACCCCGCGCTGGTGGCGGGGATGCACCGGCAGGTGGCGCGGACGTTCCTCGCCGACGGGCGGACGGCCGACGCCGACGCCGCGCTGGCCAAGGCCCAGGCGGTGTACCGGCAACTGCGGCTGCGCACGGACCTGGCGCACTGCCACTGGATGCGCGGGTACGTCCGGGCGCAGCACGGGGAGCTGGACGCGGCCGAGCGGGAGCTGCGGTGCGCGCGGGAGATGCTGACGGCCCGGCGGGCGGCGCTGTACACCGCGCAGGTGGAGGTGGAGCTGGCCGATGTGCTGCGGCGGCTCGGCCGGTACGACGAGGCGGTGCACCTGGTCTCGGGGCTGCTGGAACCGGACGCGGCCGGCGGGAGCGTGGCCGCGGCGGCGGTGCACGCGGGGGGCGCGCACCGGCTGCTCGGGCTGGTCGCACAGGAGCGCGGGGAGACGGAGGCGGCCGAGGAGCACTTCGTACGGGCGCTGTCGCTCCTGGAGCGCAGCGGGGCGGACGGCGATCTGGCGGACGTGTGCCGGCTGCTCGGTGACCTGCTGCGGCGGGCGGGCCGCACCGAGGCGGCGATGGACGCGTACCGCACCGGGCTCGGGCACCGCGCGGCGGCCCCGGGCACGACCACGCTGGGCCCGGCCCCGGCGGCCCCGCACCCGGCGCCGGTCCGGGCCGGGTCCCCGCGGACGGGACCGCTCCCGGCGCCGCGGTGAGGGCGGTGCCGGGAGCGGCGGACCGGGAGCGGCGGACCGGCGGACCGGGGGGGCCGTACGGCCGGGGTGGCCGACGGGTCAGTGGTCCTCGGTGGGCTGGAGGTCGTGCGGGATCAGCGCCCAGGTGGTGACCGCGGCGGCGACCGCGAGGGCTCCGGCCATCAGGAACGCCGGGGTGATCGCCAGCGTGTAGGCCTGCGAGGCCGTCTCCAACAGGGCCTGCCCCACGGCTCCGCCCAGCTGCTGCGCGGTGTGCGCGGCCTCGCCCACGGAGTCCCGTACGGCATCGGCGGCCGGGCCGTCCAGGTCGAGCACCGGCAGGTTGCCCCGGTAGAGGGAGGCGGCGGTGCTGCCGAGGACGGCCACGCCCATCGCGGAGCCCAGCTCGTAGCAGGTCTCCTCTATCGCCGCGGCGCTGGAGACCTCGTCGGCGGGTGCGGTGGAGACCAGGGTCACGGAGGCCACGGTGGTCGCGAGGCCCGCGCCCAGGCCCATGACCGTCAGGGCCGCCGCGAACGCCGGGTAGCCGAGGCCGGTGAACTGCTGGAGGCTCCAGGGCAGGGCCATGCCGGCCGCGAGGACCACCAGGCCGGCACCGAGGACGTGCCGGATCGGAAAGCGCTGCATCAGCGTGGGCGCGACCATCGAGGCGCAGATCAGGGCGAGCGGGGCGGGCAGCAGCCGCAGTCCGGCCTCCAGCGGGGTGTACCCCTGGCCGTACTGGAACCACTGGGTGACGAGGAAGAGGATCGCGCCCATCCCCATCATCGGCAGGAAGATCGCGGTGGCGGCGACGCTGAAGGCGGGCTTGGCGAACAGCCGCACCTGGAGCAGCGGGTTGTCCACGCGCAGCTGGCGGCGGACGAACACGGTGAGCGCGACGACGGCCACGGCCAGCAGGGCCCACGGCAGCGGGTCGCCGGCGCCGGCCTTGCCGAGCTCCTTGATGCCGCCCGCGAGGGCGAGCATGCCGACGATCGACTGGGCGACACCGGCCCAGTCCCAGCGGCCGGTGCTGCGCGGGTTGCGGGATTCGGGCAGGTAGCGCAGGCCGGCCGCGACGATCAGCGCGGCGACGGGGAGGTTGAGGAGGAAGGCGGAGTGCCAGCCGTAGTCCTGGACCAGGAGGCCGCCGACGACCGGGCCGAAGGCCATGCCGCCACCGAAGACGGCGGCCCACACGGCGAGCGCGAAGGCGCGCTCCTTGGCGTCGGTGAAGACGGTGCGCAGGATCGAGAGGGTGGACGGCATGATGGCCGCGCCACCGATGCCGAGCAGGGCGCGGGCCGCGATCAGGTGCCAGGCCTCGGTGGAGAACACGGCGATCAGCGAGGCCACGGAGAAGATCGCGAAGCCGGTCATCAGGAGCCGCTTGCGGCCCCAGCGGTCACCGAGAGCGCCGGCGGTGACCAGCAGGCCGGACAGGGCGAGGGCGTAGACGTCGATGATCCACAGCTGCTGCACGGCGCCGGGCTGGAGGTCGGCGACGAGCGAGGGGAAGGCCACGTTGAGGATCGTGGTGTCCATCGAGATGAGCAGGAGACTGCCGGACAGGATCGCCAGGACGATCCAGCGGCGCGGGTCCCGCGTGGGGGTGTGCATGGGGTTCCGTTCTGGTCTGTGCACGGGTGCCGCCCGGGGCGGCGGATCAGGCGGTGGGGGCGGGCCTCGGCCAGGGGGGACGCGCTCCCCCGAGGAAGGACGTCAGGACGAGGCGGCCGATCTCGCGGCGGGCGAGGTGGCCGTCGCGCACGCCTTCGGCGGCGGCGTCGAGCAGGCCCCAGAGGGAGTACCAGATCCAGTACGGCGGCAGGTCGACGCGCAGCCGTCCGAGCCGCTGGCCGAGGGCGAGGAAGGCGAGGGCCCGCTGGTCCTGGCGCTCGATCCCGGCGCGGAACGCGGGGTCGGCGAGCACGGTGGCGTCGCGCGAGGTGAACCCGTACAGGTGGGCGGCGGGCAGCAGGGCGACGACCAGTTCCTCCAGCGCCGCGTCGAAGGATGCGCCGTCGGCGCTCTCCGCGTGCAGGTCGACGGGGGCGAGGCAGCCGTCGACCACCTCGATCGACCGGGCGGCGACCGCCTTGATCAGCGCCTCGCGCGTGGCGTAGCGGCGGCCGAGCGTGGCGCGGCTGGTGCCGACGCCTGCGGCGATCTGCACCATCGAGGCGCTGTGATCCCCCGCGAGGACGCGCGCCACGGCGTCGAGCAGTTCTTCTTCCCGCATGGAATGAGCCTCCTTCGCCTCGTACGATACATATCTGTCTCACACGATGCAAAGAAAGCTCACCTGATAGGTGATCGTCTCCCCTCTCCTCACCGAGGGGTGGGCGCCCCGCACGTACGGTTCGGGCCGCCCGGGTTTCGCCGGGGCCGCGTCGGGCAGAAGGCGTGTGCCGCCCCGCGCATTCGCGGGGCGGACCAGCTTCCGGTGTCAGTCCTCGCCCGCGGTGCGGGCGCGCGCTCCCGTACGGGTCCGGCCGGCGGTGGTGGCACGCCGCGGATGGCGCCGGAGGTACTCCTCCTCCAGCTCCTTCAGCCGCTGGGTGTGCGTGGCCAGCGCGTCGTCCGACCCGTGCAGCAGGGTCTCGTGGCGCGTGCGGTGGATGGTCTCCAGCTCTTTGAGCAGGCGGCCGTCCTCCAGCTCGCCCGCCGCCGTTCCACGGGCCGTGTGCTCCGCCATGGCAACCGCCTTCCACGTCGCCCCCACCTTCCACGGTAAGGGGACCGCACGGTCACGGCGGCCCGGGGGCGGGAGCGCGCAGGGCGCAGCGGACCGACCAGGTCACCGAGACCAGCGGGACCGCGACCACCGCGCCGACCACTCCGGCCGCGATGGCGCCCGCGACCACCGAGACCGCGACCACCAGGGGGTGCAGCCGTACCGCCCAGCTCATCACGAGCGGGTGCAGCAGGTGCCCCTCGATCTGGCCGATGACCACGATCAGCGCGACCACGATGGCCGCGGTCACCGGCCCCTTCGCCGCGAGGGCCACCACCGCGGCCACGGCGAGGGCGACCGGCGACCCGATGAGCGGCACGAAGGCGGCGACGAACTCCAGCAGGGCCAGCGGGACGGCCAGCGGAACGCCGAGGAAGTAGAGGGCCACCCCGACGAGGACGGCGTTCGTCGCCGCGACGAGCACGATCCCGTGGGTGTAGCCGTTGAAGGTGCGCCAGGCCGCCCGCCCGCCGATGGCCACCCGCCGGCGCATCCATTCCGGGAGCTGCTCGCAGAACCAGGCCCACTGCCGGCCGCCGCCGTGCAGGAAAAACACCGAGGAGAACACTGCGAGCGCCAGCGTGGTGAACACCTGCACGAGCTGCCCGGCCCCGGTGACGGCCGTGTTCAGCAGCGTGGAGCGGTGGCTGGAGAGGTAGGAGCCGATCTTCGACTGGAGGTCGGACAGGGCGTGCTGGTCCAGCCGGAAGGGCGGCCGGGCCAGCCACCGTTCGATGCTGGCCAGGCCCGCACGGAACTCCCCGACCAGGACCCCGCTCTCCCCCGCCACCGCCTCGCCGACCAGTGCGAGCACGCCCATCAGCAGCACGGCGCTGCCGACCAGGCTCACGGCGACCGCGAGGGGGCGCGGCATCCAACGGGCCAGGATCCGGGTGGGCGGGCCCAGCAGGGCCGTGATGACCAGGCCGAGGAAGAGGGCCACGGTGATCTCGTGGAAGCGGCCCAGGACGACGAAGACCGCGTACACGGCGGCGCCCACGACCAGCAGGCGCCACGCGTAGGAAGCGGCCGTGCGCAGGAACGGGGACACCGGCGGCATGCAGCATGGGTGCCACGGCGGGACGCCGATGCCACGCGCCGGGCCGCGTATTCGCCCGTCCGGGGAGAAAATGCGTTGCCGTGGCGGCGGGGCCCGCCCACGATGATCCGTCGTGAGTGGATCCCGATTTTCCTCCGTACTGCCCGATCTGTCCCCGTGGCGCTCCAGCCGTGACTTCCGGCTGCTCTTCTTCCAGGGGACGGTCACCTTCTTCGGCTCGTTCATGGCGATGATCGCCCTGCCGCTCCAGATCAAGCATCTGACGGATTCTCCGCTGGCGGTCGGTGCCATGGGCGCGGTGGAGCTGCTCCCGCTGTTGGTCTGCGGGCTCTACGGGGGCGCCCTCGCCGACGCCGTCGACCGGCGGCGGCTGATCCTGCTGACCGAGGCCGGGCTCGGGGTCCTGGCCCTGGTGCTGCTGGTGAACGCGCTGCTGCCGCGTCCCCTGCTGTGGCCGCTGTACGTGGTCGCGGCCGGTGTGTCCGCGCTGACCGGACTGCAAAGGCCCGCGCTGGACTCGCTGATGGCGCGGATCGTGCCGCACGACCAGCTGAGCGCCGCGGCCGCGCTCAACGGGCTGCGCTACCAGTTCGGGGCGATCGCCGGCCCGGCGCTGGCCGGCGTGGTCGTCGCGTACGCCGGGTACGCGCCCGCGTACTGCGTCACCGTCGTGGGGTTCCTCGTCTCGGTGCTCCTGTGTACGCGGCTCAGCCCGGCGCCCCCGGCCGGCGGCGGGGCGCGCCCCTCGCTGCGGGGCATCGCCGAGGGCGCGCGGTACGCGTGGAGCCGGCCGGTGCTGCTGGGCACGTACGCCGTCGACTTGGCGGCGATGTTCTTCGCGTTCCCGAACGCCATCCTGCCCTTCCTCGCCGACGAGCTCGACGCGGTGTGGGCGCTCGGCCTGATGTACGCCGCGGGCGCGGTGGGCTCCCTGGTGCTGGGGCTGACCAGCGGCTGGGTGTCGCGCGTCCGGCGGCACGGGCTCCTGGTGGTCTGCGGGGCGGCCGTGTGGGGTCTGGCGATCGCGGCGGCGGGCTGGTCCTCCGGGATCTGGCTCGTCCTGCCGTGCCTGGCGGTGGCCGGCGCGGGCGACATGCTGAGCGGCCTGGGGCGGGCCACGATCTGGAACCAGACGATCCCGGAGGAGCTGCGCGGGCGGCTGGCGGGCATCGAGGTGCTCTCGTACAGCTGCGGTCCGCAGCTCGGCCAGGTCCGGGCGGGCACGATGGCCGGGTGGACCGGTACCCGTCCGGCGTTCTGGAGCGGCGGACTCGCCTGCGTGGCCTCGGTGGCCCTGCTGGCCGCGCTCCTTCCGAAGCTGATCTCCTACGACGCCGACACCGACGAGGACGCGGCCCTGCGCCGGGCCGCCCGGGAGGCGGACCGGGCCGGTACGGCACCGCGGCAGGGGGCCGCCGCCTGACGGGCCGCGGGGCCCGAACGGCGGTCCTCACGGTGCGCGGCCCGGCCGGGGCCGGGAGGGTGACGGCATGGGCTCATGGTGGTACCGCAACATCCTGGAGCCGGGCAAACTGCCGCTGCTCCTGGCGCTGTCCGCGTTCGTGGTCACCTTCGCGGTCACCCGGGTCATCACCCGGATGATCCGGGCCGGGAAGGGCCCGTTCCGCAATGTCACCCCGGGGGGACTGCACGTGCACCACGCCGTGCCCGGGGTGGTGCTGATGACCGTGGGCGGGTTCACGGCGATCGCGGGGGGCCGCACGGGGTGGGGCTCCTGCATCGCGGCCGTGCTGTTCGGCATGGGCACCGGCCTGGTACTGGACGAGTTCGCGCTGATCCTGCACCTGAGCGACGTCTACTGGAGCAAGGAAGGGACCATCAGCGTCGAGGTGGTCATCATGACCTCGGCGCTCGCGGCCCTGCTGCTGTGCGGGTTCCTGCCGCTCGGCGTGGACGGGCTGACGCCGGACGAGGAGCACAGCCGGCTGACCGCGGTCGGGACGGTGGTGTTCAACCTGCTGCTGGCCGTCGTCGCCCTGTTCAAGGGGAAGCCGCGGATGGCCGTGCTCGGGGCGATCGTCCCGCTGATCGCGCTCGTCGCCGCGGTGCGCCTGGCCCGGCCGGTGTCCCCGTGGGCGCGCAGGTTCTACCGGCGACGGCCGAGGGCCCGGGCGCGGTCCCTCAAGCGCGCCTACCACCACGACCGGCGCTGGAGCGGACTGCGGCGCCGGGTCGACTACCTGATCGGCGGCGCGCCCAGCCGGTAGGGCCCGTCCTCGGGGCGGCCGCGGTCCCCCGGGCGACGCCGTCCGGGGAACCGGGAGCCGGGGGCCGCTCAGGCCTCGGCGGGCACGGCCGGGGCGGCTTCGAGCTGCCAGGCGTGGCGCTTGAACTCACGGCGGAAGTCAACGTGGTCCTCCCACTGGCGGGCGATTCCGCGCAGCACGTCCCAGTGGTGTTCCACCGACTGGTCGATGACGTTGCGCGTCCGCTGGTCGGCGGTCTCCCGCTGCTCGAAGAGCCCCTTCACCGCCGACGCCTCCAGCACGCTGTTGCGCAGCGCGCGCAGGGCCCGGGAGGTGTCGTCCATCGCGAAACCGCGCTCACTTCCGGTCTCCGCCTCGAACAGCGGGGTCAGCCGCGCCTCGATGAACGCGGTGATCCGCTCGAAGTGCTGCACGTCCATCAGGGGTCTCCCTTTCCCGCCGTGCGCGCGCCCGGGGCGCGGCACGGCCCTTCGAAACTGCTCGGGGCCGAGCTCCGTTGCAGGATACGRGGTCCGCGCGACCGGCCTGCCACAGGTCCGCTTCCGGCGGAAGGGGACATACTGCTGCCGTGAACGACACGGTCGGTGCGGGACGGCACCGCGGGCGCCCACGACGGCGCCGGTGGATCGGGGCGGCGGTGGCGGTGGCCGTCGCGGGGGTTCTGGTGGGAGGTGCGCTCGTCCGTGACGACGCGTTCTCCGACACGGGTGACACCGTACGGCTCGACGAGGGTGCGGGGCGGGCGCGGGGGGCGCCCGTGGACGCCCTGACCCAACTGCCCACGGGTCCCGCGCCGGAGCTGAGGATCGCCGCGACGATCCCGGAGGACGGCAGCAAGGTGCTGGTGACCACCCTCGCGGGGAAGAAGTCGGGGTTCACGGGCAAGGTGTGGCTGTGGCTGCCGCCCCAGTACAAGGAGGCCCGGTACGCACACAGCGGCTTCCCGGTGATGATCGCGCTGCCGGGCGGCCCGGGTTTCCCCGTCAACTACTGGATGGACCGGAACCTCAAGCTGGAGGCGAGCATCTCCGCGTGGTCCAGGGACGGCAGCAGCCTGCCGTTCATCCTGGCCATGCCGGTGCTCAATCCCCGGACGGACGGGAAGGAAGGCCTCTACTGGGACGGGAGCGACATCCCGGGGCAGCCGAAGATGGGGACCTGGCTGACCGAGGACGTGCCCGATCTGGTGCGGTCGGCCTTCCGGACCATCAAGTCCCGTGACGGATGGGCGTTCATGGGGAGCTCGACCGGGGGGTTCGCGGGGCTCAAGGCGGTGTTGCAGAAGCCGGACCGGTTCAAGGCCGTGATCGCCGGGGGTCCCGACCTCCTGCCCGACTCCCGTCTGTGGCGCGGGCATCCCCGGGAGAAGCTGGAGAACAGTCCGCCGGAGCTGGCGCGGCGGCTCATCGAGCGCAACGGGCCCGAGGTCTACCTCGCCTTCCAGGTCGGCACCAAGGGCAGCGACGTGCGCTGCCGGCCGCTGGTCGAGAACTTCATCCGGCAGTACGGGACCGGCCCCGTGAAGACGCGGTTCCACGTCGACGAGGGCGGCGGGCACAACGCGCGCACGTACGTCCCCGGCATGCACGACGGGGCGTTGATCCAGTGGGTCAGCGCGCACATGCGCGGTCCGGTCCCCGGCGGCTGACCCGCGGGGGCGGGCGGAACCCCTGGCCGCGGGGGTCCGGTCCGGGGTTCAATACGGCCATGGAGAACCCGGTCGTCCCGGTCTGGGAGACGCTGCCCGAGGACGTACGCGCGCACGTGGACGGCCTGTTGCTGCTGGACCGGCGCATCATGGCGGTGAAGGCCGTCCGTGACGCCTCGCCGGAGCCCGCGCCGGGCATCCGGGAGTGCGTCGACATGCTGGAGGAGCGGCGTACCGCGCTCATCGCCCGGGGTACGGCGCCGGCGGGGTGACGGCCAGGACGGGCGGGGCCGGGGAGCCGTGGCGGTGGCCGCAGGGCTCGAAGACCAGGAGCACCGGCTCGCCCGGGCGTTGGCGCCAGGAGATCCGTTCCGGGGCTTCGGCGCACACCGGGCAGGAGGGCAGCGGGCCCGGCCGCACCGCGCGCAACTCGGGCGCGGACGCTCGCGTCGGCGGCGGCACGGTCTGCGGATCACGCATGGCGGCTCCCTGGTCGGGCGGGGTCACTCCACGCACTGTGCCATGGCCGACCCCTGCTCCGCACGGGCGAATCCTCCAGTGTTCCGGCTGGTCAGAGGGGAGTCCGCCGGTCCGCACCGGGTGCTCTGCGGACACTTGGTGATCAAGCGGGCTTCCGTACGGCCTCGACCAGTCCGGATTCGTAGGCGGCGATGACCGCCTGGGCCCGGTCGCGGACGCCGAGCTTGCCGAAGATGCCGGTGATGTGGTTCTTGACCGTGGAGATGCTGATGTCCAGCTCCGCGGCGATCTCGGCGTTGTCGAAGCCGCCGGCCAGCAGCCGCCAGATCTCCAGCTCGCGCGGGGTGAGTCCGGTGGGCGACGCCGGGGCGGCGACGGGCCGGGGCTCGCGCGCGGAGGCCCGTACGTAGGTGGAGATCAGCCGGGTCAGCAGGCGGGGCGCGACGGCGGCCTCGCCGGCGTGGACGGTGCGGACGGCCGCGATCAGTTCCTCGGGGGAGACGTCCTTGGGCAGGAAGCCGTAGGCGCCCGCGCGCAGGGCGGCGACCACGTACTCGTCCATGTCGAAGGTGCTCAGGGCCAGCACCCGGGACTCGGGCCGGGTGCGGGCCAGTTCGCCGGTGGCCTGGACCCCGTCGAGCTCGGGCATGCGGATGTCCATGACCACCACGTCGGGGCGCAGCCGGCCGGCCAGTTCCACGGCCTCCGCCCCGTTCCCGGCCTCACCGACCACCTCGACGTCGGGGTGGGGGGCCAGGATCAGGGCCAGGCCGCGCCGGACCAGCGGCTGGTCGTCGGCGATGAGCACGCGGATCATCGGGGGGCTTCCTCTCCCTCGGTGGCACCGGCTCCCGGTGCCACCGGGAGCCGGGCCTCGACCCGGAACCCGCCCGCGTCGAGCGGGGCGGCCTCCAGGGTGCCGCCCTGCAGGGCGACGCGTTCACGCATTCCGATCAGACCGTACCCGCCACGGCCGGGCGGCCGTACGGGAGCCGTTCCGGATCCGCTGCCCGGTCCGTCGTCGCTCACCTCCACGGTCACCTCGTCCGGGCGGTACGTCAGCCGTACGCGGGCCCGTGCGTCCCCGGCGTGCTTGCGGGCGTTGGTCAGGGCCTCCTGCACCACCCGGAAGACCGTCAGGCCGACGGTGGGCGGCAGCGGGCGGACCGCGCCCCGTACGGTGAACTCCGTCTCCATCCCCGCGAGCCGGGACTCGGCGACGATCCGGTCCAGGTCCCCGGCGCCGGGCTGCGGGGCGGGCGGGGCCGTCTCCGGCTCCTCCCCGGCCCTCAGCACGTCCAGCAGCTGCCGCATCTCCCCGAGCGCCATCCGGCCGGAGCCCTCCAGGGTCACCAGGGCCTCGCGGGCCGCTTCCGGATCGTGCGCCAGGTTGGCCCGGGCCCCGCCCGCCATCAGCTGCATGGTGGTGATGTGGTGGGCCACGATGTCGTGCAGCTCCCGGGCGATCCGGCGGCGTTCCTCGGCCACCGCCCGGTCCGCGAGCAGGATCCGGTTGGCCTCGGTCTCCCGCTGCCAGCGCCTGACCAGGAATCCGGTGGCGACGACGAGGAGGGTGGCCGCCGCGTTGGCGAGCAGGCCGAAGCCGAGCTTGAACGGCAGGCCGCCCTGGCCGAAGCTGTTCAACGGCGCCGTCAGGAGCGCGGCCACGGCCACCACGGCGGGCCCGCGGGCCACGGCGACCGTGTACAGGGCGACGGACGGCCCGAGACCGAAGTGCGGGGACACCGAGGTGATCAGGTTCACCACCAGGCCCAGGAGCAGCACCACCGCCAGCGTCACCACCGGGTACCGGCGCCGGGCGACCAGGACCAGTCCCGCGGCCACCACCAGGGCCCCCGCGGTGACCCCCAGCGTGGCGCCCTCGAACTGGGTGTCGAAGGCGAAGCCCGTGAGGTCCACGGCCGCCGCTCCGACCGCCACCAGTGCGTCGTTGCGCGTCCACGTCAGCCGGCCGGCGCGCGTCGTGCTCATCGGTGTCGGTCCTCCCCCACGGACCGCCGTCCCGGCCGCCCTCGTCCGTCCATTCTCACACCCGAGCGAACCCCGGTCGCCGTCCCCGGGGACCGCTCCGGACCAGGACCCAGGTCCTGGTCCGGGCCCGTCCCCGGACCCTGGTACCGGCCGGGAAATCCTCCCTGACCAGGACGTTTCCCGGTCCGGCCGCTGATGTTCTGGATACCTGCCGGGCACCCGGCGGAGTCCGAACGGACAGACCGGAGGAGAGAACAGTGATCCGTGCCCTGACGGGATGCTCGACGAGGAACCCGTGGAAGGTGATCGCCTTGTGGGCGGTGCTGGGCATCGGGCTGACCATCCTGGGCCAGGTGTTCGTCTTCCGCGCCACCCAGCCCGGCAACGACGGCTTCCTGCCCGCGACCTACGATTCGGCGGCCGCGCTGCGCATCTCCGAGGAGAGCTTCGGCGCACGGCCGGACAGCGATCCGGTGACGGTCCTGGTGGCCCGTACGGACGGCGGTGCGCTCGGGGCGGCCGACGAGCGCAGGATCGGGGAGGTCTCGGCGCGCCTGGCCGGCCGGAAGATCGTCATGCCGAGGAGCAAGGACGATCCCCCCTTCACGCAGGACCACTCCCAGGTCCCCCGGATCGGCGGCGGGATGACTGCCCCGGACCGTTCCTTCCGGCTGCTGTCCGTCGCCCTGAAGGGCAATCCGCAGGACCCGGGGGTGCAGGCCACCTACCGGGAGTTCCGGGAGCAGACCCGGACGGCGTTCCGGGAGGCGGGCCTGCGCACGGGGTTCACGGGCGGGCTGGCCGCGACGGTGGACACCGCCGACGCGGAGAAGACCCGCTCGACGGTGGTCGGCGCCGTGGTGATGGGCCTGATCGTGCTGCTCCACGTACTGGTCTTCCGCAGTGTGTTCGCGGCGCTGCTGCCGCTGCTCGCGATGGCGGTGATCGGGGGCGCGGCGGCCGGGGCGGTGATCCTGGGCTCGATGGCGACCGGCATCCGGCTGGCGCCCTCCACCCCCGGGCTGATCAACGTGGTGCTCATGGGCATCGGCATCGACTACTTCCTCTTCCTGCTGTTCCGCTTCCGGGAGCAGCTGCGGCTGCACCCCGGGCAGACGGGACGGGAGGCCGCCGCCGAGGTCGCGGGCCGGGTGGGGACCGCCGTCACCTCCGCGGCGCTGACCATCGTCGCCGCGTTCGCCACGCTCGGGCTCGCCTCCTTCGGCCAGTTCCGGGTGCTGGGCCCGGCGATCGCGGTGTCCGTGCTGGTGATGCTGCTGGGCAGCCTGACGCTGATGCCGGCGCTGCTGGCGGTGACCGGCCGGAAGATGTTCTGGCCGTCGCGCGCCCTGAAGCGCGAGCCGCGTGAGGGCCTGGCGGGGCGGCTCGGCCGCCTGACGGCCCGGCGGCCGGTGGCGCTCGTCCTCGCCTCGGTGGCACTGCTCGGCGCGCTGACGGCGGGTCTGGCCGGCATGCGCGTGGACTACGGGCAGTCCGGCGCGGACGGGGAGCGGACCGCCGCCGTGGAGACCGCCGCGGAGGTCTCCCGCGCGCTGCCCGCCGGGGTATCGGACCCGACGAGCGTGTTCGTCGCCGCCCGCAACGGCGCTCCGCTCGACGCGGAGCGGGTGGCCGGGCTGGCCGGGGCGCTGGCCGGGGTGCCCGGAGTGGGACGGGTCGCTCCGACCGTGCTGAGCGAGGACCGGAAGGCGGCCCGGATCGACCTGCTGCTGAGCGTGGAGTCCGGCGGGCAGGAGGCCCGCGACCTGGTCTCCGGGCCGGTCCGGGGGACGGTCCGTGCGCACCTGCCCGCCGGGACCGAGGCCCATGTAGGCGGCACGGCGTCGGTGTTCGCGGACATCGCGGTGGCGGTCGACAAGGACCTGAAGGTCATCTTCCCCGTGGCCGCGGTGCTGATCGCCGTCATCCTGCTGGTCCTGCTGCGGAGCCTGCTCGCGCCGCTGGCGCTGATGCTCGCGGTCGGACTCGGCTTCGCGGCCACGCTGGGGGCCTCGACGCTGGTCTTCCAGCACGGGCTGGGGCGGGCCGGCGTGGACTTCACGCTCCCGCTGGTGCTGTTCCTGTTCGTGGTGGCGCTGGGCACCGACTACAACATCCTGATCAGCGACCGGATCCGGGAGGAGATGGAGCGGCCCGGACCGGCCCGGACCGCGGTGGCCCGCGCCGTGCGGCACACCGCGCCGGCGATCGCGACCGCCGGGCTGGTGCTCGCCGCGTCCTTCGGGAGCCTGGCCGTCAGCCCGCATCCCGGTACGCAGCAGACCGGTTTCGCGACGGCGGTCGGGATCCTGCTCTCCGCCTTCGTCCTGTCGATCGTGCTCGTGCCCGCGCTGGCCGCGCTCCTGGGCCGCTCGCTGTGGTGGCCGCTGCGGCCGCGGCCGCGCGGCGGCGACCACCCGGTGGCGCGGCACGCGCCCGAGCGGGTGCCGGTCGGCTGAGCCGCGTACGACGGAACGCGCCGGGGCGCGGGACCACTGGGGTCCCGCGC
>NZ_JBFRER010000098.1:0-28602 GCF_052114405.1 Streptomyces sp. M-16
CGCCACCGGCGCGGGGGCCGCTGCGGCCGCTGCGCTCGCCCTCGGGGCCGACGTCGTAGCGGCGCTCCTCGGGGCGGGGGTTGCGGGGGCGCTGGGGCGCCTGGTCGCGGTCGCGGTCGCGGTCGTAGCCGCCACCCTGGGACCCGCCGGAGGAGGAGCCACCGCGGTAGCCGCCACCGCCGGAGGAGGAGCCACCGCGGTAGCCACCGCCGCCCGAGGAGGAGCCGCCGCGGGAGCCGCCACCACCGGAGGAGGAGCCACCGCGGTAGCCACCCCCACCCGAGGAGGAGCCGCCGCGGGAGTTGCCGCCGGAGGAGGAGCCGCCGGAGGAGGAGCCGCCGCGGTAGCCACCGCCGCCGGAGGAGGAGCCGCCGCGGGAGTTACCGCGTCCGCCACCACCGCCGCCGCTGTTCCTGTTGCCGCCGCCGTTGCCGTTACCGCTGCTTCGCATCAAAGTTCCGTCGTCTTGTCGTCTTCATCGGTATCCGGTGCGTCCGGATCGAACGACGGAACACCCTCTTGCGTCTCTGCTTCGATCGCGTCCGCCTCGGGGAGGAAGGGCGCGAGCTCCGGGAGCTCGTCCAGGCCGCGCAGGCCCATCCGCTCCAGAAAGTAGTTCGTCGTCCTGTACAGGATCGCACCTGTTTCGGGTTCCGTGCCCGCCTCGGCCACCAGACCCCGCTGCAGGAGGGTCCTCATGACCCCGTCACAGTTGACTCCGCGGACCGCCGAGACCCGCGAGCGGCTGACCGGCTGGCGGTACGCGACGACCGCCAGGGTCTCCAGGGCCGCCTGGGTGAGACGGGCCTGCTGGCCGTCCAGGACGAAGGCCTCGACGGCGGCGGCGTAGGCGGGCCGGGTGTAGAAGCGCCAGCCCCCGGCAACCTCCCGCAACTCGAATCCGCGCCGCTGCGCCGTGTACTCGTCGGCCAGTGCCGCGAGGGCCGAGGCGACCTCGCGCGGGGCGCGCTCCAGCACCTTGGCCAGGTGCGCCACCGTCGCGGGCTCGTCGACCACCATCAGGACGGCCTCCAGGGCCCCCCTCAGGTCCAGCTCCTGCGTCGTCGTCATTCCCGTACCTCCACGACCTGGTCGAACTCGTCGGTCACCGTCGGCATCCCGTCGCCGTCCCCGCCGCTCCACCGGACCGTGAGCGTGAGCAGGGCGTCCTCCTGGTCGAGGACCACGGCCTTCTCCCGGTAGAGCTCCAGGAGGGCCAGGAAGCGGGCGACGACCGTGAGGGTGTCCGGGGCGTCCTCGGTCAGCTCCTGGAAGGTGGCCTCGCCGCGCGCCTTGAGCAGGCGGACGACGAGGCCTGCCTGTTCGCGCACGCTGACGAGGGGGGCGTGGATGTGGTCGACGTAGACCTCGGGCTTCGCCTTCGGCTGCATGGCGCGCACCGCGAGGCGGGCGAAGCCCTCGGCGCCGATGGCGATGACCACGTCGGGCAGCAGCTCGGCGTGGTGCGGCTCCAGCCCCACGGTGCGGGGATAGCGCCTGCCCTCGTCCTCGGCGCGGGTCTCGAAGATCGCGGCGATCTGCTTGTACGCCCGGTACTGGAGCAGCCGGGCGAAGAGCAGGTCCCGCGCCTCCAGCAGGGCGAGGTCGGCCTCGTCCTCCACCTCGGCGGCGGGCAGCAGGCGGGCGGCCTTGAGGTCGAGCAGGGTGGCCGCGACCACGAGGAACTCGGTGGTCTGGTCGAGGTCGCCTTCGGGGCCCATGGCGCGGAGGTGCGCCATGAACTCGTCGGTGACCTTGGACAGTGCGACCTCGGTCACGTCCAGCTTGTGCCGGGAGATCAGCTGCAGCAGCAGGTCGAAGGGGCCCTCGAAGTTCGCGAGCCGCAGGGTGAACCGCCCGTCGCCGGCCGTGCGGGCGTCCGCGGCGGCGGCCGGTGGGCGCGGCGGGCCGTCCGCACCGTCCCGCTCGGGCTCCTCCGGGAGCGTGGCGGGCCCGCCAGCGGCCCCCGGGGCCCGTGCGGCCCCAGCCCCGCCCGAGGCCCGCCCGGGGGCCTCAGCGGGCTCCTCGGCGGTTTCCGCCGGCTCCGGCTCCTCGGCCGCTCCTGGGCCGCGCCCCAGGCTCCGGCGGGCGGGGCGGGCGGCGGGGTGGTTCGGGGGCATCGCGGTCCAGGGTGGTACGGAGGGCGGCCGGGCGGCCACGAGCAGCCTAGGCCCTGCCCGGGCGGATGTACGGGTACGCCGGGTCCGGCCGGACGACGGATCCACGGGCCACGCCCGGCACGGCCGGACGACGGATCCACGGGCCACGCCCGGCACGGCCGGACGCACGGGGCACGGGCCACGCCAGGCACGGCCGGACGCACGGGGCACGGGCCACGCCAGGCACGGCCGGACGCACGGGCCACGCCCGGTCCGGGCGGATGTACGGGCGCAGCCGTGCCCGGAGGTTCCCGCAGGGCCCCCTTCCCGCGCGAGCCGGCGGCGGCGCTACGGGTGCCCGCCGGGGCGCGGGGTCGGTCGCCGATCGCCCCGGAGGGGGTCCGGCCCCCTGGGCCGGCCGACGGGAGGGAACACCGTCGGGGCGGAGCGTCCGAGGGCCGCGGTCAGCCCGGCCACCCGCGATCCGGGGCCGGGGACGCCGGGCGGTGGCACCGGTACCCCGGACCGGGCGGCGCGCGGGGTCAGCGGCCGCGCAGGCGGCGGACCAGGATGCTCGCGTCGCCGCGGGACTCCAGGTCCGCGAGGACCACCGCCACCGCCTCGCGCACGATGCGCCCGCGGTCGACGGCGAGCCCGTGCTCCCCGCGCAGCACCAGCCGGGCGTGTTCCAGGTCCATGAGCTCCTCGGCGGAGACGTAGACCGTGATCTTCTCGTCGTGCCGTTCGCGCCCGCTGGGCCGCCGGTTCGCGCCCCGGCCCTGTCCCTTGCCGGGCCGGGGCGAGGACGCCCCGGCGGCGGTGGCAGAACCTTCCTGCGGCCTGCGCTGCGCGCCCACCGCCGGATCGCCGGCCTCCCGGCCGCCGCGTCCGTCGCCCGTCGCCCTCGTCGTGCCGTCCGCCGGTGCCGCGTGCTCCGTCCCTCCGGCCGCGGACGCCTCCTCGGCGCCCCGCCGCGGCGAGGACGACTGGAGGGCCATCCCCCCGGTCGTACGGAACAGTTCGTCCGCTCCGGGCAGACTCACTCGGCGGGACACCGGGCGAGCACCTCCCTGGCCAGCTGGCGGTAGGCGGCGGCGCCGACGGAGTTGGAGGCGTACGTGGTGATCGGCTCACCGGCGACCGTGGTCTCCGGGAAGCGCACCGTGCGGCCGATGACCGTGTGGTAGACGTGGTCGTCGAAGGCCTCGACGACGCGCGCGAGCACCTCGCGGCTGTGCACCGTACGGGAGTCGTACATCGTGGCGAGGATGCCGTCGAGCTCCAGCTCCGGGTTGAGCCGCTCCTGCACCTTCTCGATCGTCTCGGTCAGCAGCGCGACACCGCGGAGGGCGAAGAACTCGCATTCCAGCGGCACGATGACCTTGTGAGCCGCCGTCAGGGCGTTCACGGTCAGCAGGCCGAGCGAGGGCTGACAGTCGATCACGATGTAGTCGTAGTCGGCCATCAGGGGCTTGAGCGCCCGCTGGAGCGTCGACTCGCGCGCGACCTCGCTGACCAACTGCACTTCGGCGGCGGACAGGTCGATGTTGCTCGGCAGCAGGTCCATGTTGGGGACCGCGGTCTTGAGCAGCACCTCGTCGGCCGACATGCCCCGCTCCATGAGCAGGTTGTAGACCGTCAGGTCGAGTTCCATCGGGTTCACGCCGAGACCCACGGACAGCGCGCCCTGCGGGTCGAAGTCGACGAGCAGCACGCGGCGCCCGTACTCGGCGAGCGCGGCACCCAGGTTGATGGTCGACGTGGTCTTTCCCACGCCGCCCTTCTGGTTGCACATCGCGATGATCTTCGCGGGACCGTGGTCGGTCAGCGGACCCGGGATCGGGAAGTACGGCAGCGGGCGTCCGGTCGGGCCGATCCGCTCACGGCGCTGGCGGGCAGCGTCGGGGGCGAGGGTGGCCGCGTACTCGGGGTCCGGTTCGTACTCCGCGTCGGGGTCGTAGAAGTGCCCTTCGGGCACGTTGTCGTAGTCGGCGAAACCAGTGGGCTTTGCGCCGCTCAGGTCGCCGGCCCTGGAGTTCACGTCTAGGCCGTCCATGCTCTTTTGGGGCGTCGTCATGTGCTGGTGGTTTGCGAAGGTGCGGACTGCGACGGAGCCGACAGCTTCGAGCCCGGCAGGACCCTGGCCCCGCTCGGGCACGGTTGCTCGACCACCCCCAGGAGCAAATGTCGACTCATTCACAAGTCGTCTTACCTCCTCGGACGTGACCAGGACACTTATCGATAGGTCAGCGTTGCACCATGCCGACGGTTGGCGACTCTATGGCGTGTCACCGCCCAGCGGCAACACAATCCGCCGGACCCGGCACGATGTGTCGGCAACCGAACACCACTCTGTCAAGGGCGTGCGAGCTGTCGCCGCGAAGTTTCGCGGGTGTGCGAAAGGGTTAAAGGGTTACGTTCGAGGCGAGTTGAGCCGGGTCGTCGGCGGCCCCGCAAACGCCTCCGGCCGGACCTTGCGCGCAAGGTCCGGCCGGATACGTGAGATTGACGTCAGTCGTTGACGACTCAGCCGAGCAGCGTGCTCAGCTCAAGGGTCTGCAGGCCGTGGGCCTCGGCGACCGGACCGTAAACGACCTGGCCGTCATGGGTGTTGAGGCCCAGCGCGAGCGCCGGGTCACGACGCAGCGCCTCGACCCAGCCGAGGTTCGCGAGCTGCACGATGTAGGGCAGGGTCGCGTTCGTCAGCGCGTAGGTGGAGGTGTTCGGCACCGCGCCCGGCATGTTGGCGACGCAGTAGAAGACCGAGTTGTGGACCTGGAAGGTCGGCTCGGCGTGGGTGGTCGCGCGGGAGTCCTCGAAGCAGCCGCCCTGGTCGATCGCAATGTCGACAAGGACACTTCCGGGCTTCATCTTGGCGACGAGCTCGTTGGTGACCAGCTTCGGGGCCTTCGCACCCGGGATCAGCACCGCGCCGATGACGAGGTCGGCCTCGACGACGGCCTTCTCCAGCTCGTAGGCGTTGGAGACGATCGTCTTGATCTTCGTACCGAAGATCTTGTCGGCCTCGCGGAGCTTGTTGATGTCGCGGTCCAGCAGGGTCACGTGGAAGCCCATGCCGATGGCGATCTGCGCGGCGTTCCAGCCGGAGACGCCGCCGCCGATGACCACGCACTCGCCGGCGTGGGTGCCGGGGACGCCGCCGGGGAGGACGCCGCGGCCGCCGGCCGAGCGCATCAGGTGGTAGGCGCCGACCTGCGGGGCCAGACGGCCCGCGACCTCGGACATCGGGGCGAGCAGCGGGAGGGCGCGGTTGGCCGTCTCGACCGTCTCGTACGCG
This sequence comes from Streptomyces sp. M-16, assembly GCF_052114405.1. Taxonomy (NCBI): domain Bacteria; kingdom Bacillati; phylum Actinomycetota; class Actinomycetes; order Kitasatosporales; family Streptomycetaceae; genus Streptomyces; species Streptomyces sp. M-16. The sequence goes on from NZ_JBFRER010000098.1 coordinate 5,398, forward strand.
ATGGCGGTGGTGCCGGACGCCAGCAGGGCGTCCGTGCACTCGCGGGAGGCCGCGAGGTGCAGGTAGGTGAAGAGCGTCTGATCCTTGCGGAGGCGGTGGTACTCCTCCGCGATGGGCTCCTTGACCTTCAGCAGCAGGTCCGCGGTCGCCCAGACCTCGTCGGCGGTCCCGAGGATCTCGGCACCGGCCGAGACGTACTCGGCGTCCGTGATCGAGGAGCCCACACCGGCGTTCTGCTCGATGAAGACCTGGTGGCCGTTGCGGACCAGCTCATGCACGCCGGCGGGCGTGATGGCGACCCGGAACTCGTTGTTCTTGACCTCGCGGGGGATGCCGACCTTCATCGTCGATCACGGTCCTTGGCTCAGGGGATATTACGGGGCACTTCCATACATACCCGCCCACAAGAACGCGCAACGGGATGCACCACGGGAAGCCGCGGTGAACCCAGTCTAATGAAGGATGAGTCGCTGTCTAGCCTTGCAAACCAATAATCTTAGTCGGAAGCACTACGGATTTCGCAGGCTGCGGGGTCATCTCCCAGCAATCTGTCGGCCGCCGACCGGTGCAGCCTGGCGGCCGCCGGGTCGCCCAGCCGGTCCAGCGTGTCGGCCAGCCGGACCTGGAGCGCGGCCTGAAGCCGCAGGTCCCCGGCCCGGCGCGCGAGCTCGATCGCGTCGCGGCAGGTGTGCAGCGATTCCGACGGCCGTCCGGCGTACTCCTGGACCCGCGCCATCTCGCTCAACGCCTTTGCCTGGCCCGGGACATCGGCGAGCCTGCGGTACCCCGCGGCGGCCGCCCGCCAACTGCGCAGCGCCTCCCCGTAGCGGCCGGCGTAGGTGTGCACGTTGCCGAGCCGCCCGTACAGCCTGGCCTCGTCCGCGCGCTCCCCGCGCGCGAGGGCGTGGGACAGGGCCCGGCCGAACCAGTCGGAGGCCCGCGGCCAGTCCGCCAGCTCCTGGTACGCACCGCCTACGGATTCCATGGCGCGGCCCGTCGCGTACGGGTCCGCCGCGGCCTTTCCCGCGTCCAGCGCGGCCCGGTACCGCTCCAGGGCCTCCTCGGTCCGCCCGGTCTGCGCGTCCAGATCGGCCAGGTTCAGCAGCGCGGCGGCCCGCTCCCGGTGCAGGCCGCGCCGCTCGGCCACGTCCAGGACCAGCCGGTGCAGGCCGTAGAGCTCGGGGGCGGCGGCCCCCGTACCGCGGTGCTCGGCCAGCGCCCGCACCAGCGCGGCGACCAGCCTGCGGGCCAGCGTGTCCAGCCCGCCGTCGGCCACCGCCAGGTGGGCGGCGGCGGTCAGCGCGGGCAGCCGGGTGTCCAGCCAGGTGGCGGCGGAGCGCCGGTCGGGGAAGCGCAGGGCGCGCGGCAGCCCGTCGAGGCGCTCGCGCAGCAGGTCCTGGTCCTCTTCGGCCGCGGCCCGGCAGGAGGTCAGCAGCCGTACCGTCCGCTCCAGCATCCTGGCCCGGGCCAGCTGCACCTCGGCAGGACGCTCCTTGGCCTCCAGCAGGGCCTGGATGAGGGGGGCGAGGCAGCCCGGCAGCAGGAACAGGCCGTCGTGTGCGTGCCGTACGAGGCCCAGCCCGACGAAATCCTCCAGGGTGGACTGCGCCGCGGCCACCGAGCAGCCGGCGAGGGCCGAGGCGGTGTGCGAGTCGAGGATCCCGGCCGGCGCGAGCGGCAGCAGCCGCAGGGTGCGCTGGGCGGGCTGCGGAAGGGACTCGTAGACCAGCCGGAAGGAGCGGGCCAGCGGGCCGGCGGCGCCGGCGGGCATGTCGTGGAGCTGCTTGGCCACGTCGGCGACGGCGGCCTTCGGGTGCGCGGCGAGCCAGCCCCCGGCCAGGGCCAGGGCGGCGGGCTGCCCTCCGCACTCCTCGGCGAGGCCCTCGGCGGCACGCGGGTCGACGGTGACCCGGGTGTCCCCGATGAGCCGGGACAGCAGCTCGACGGCGGAGGGGGTCTCCAGGCCGCCCAGGGTGCAGGGGCGGACGTCCGGGATCCCCGTGAGCGGCCCTTCGGCGGTGACCACCACCAGGCACTCGGGGGTGTCCGGGAGCAGGGCGTCGACCTGGTGCGGGTCGGCGGCGTCGTCGACGAGGAGGATCACCCGCCGCCCGGCGAGCGCCTCCCGCAGGACCGCGCTCAGATCGTCCTCGCCGGCCCCGGGCGGGGTGGCGTGTCCGAGCCCCTCCAGCAGGGTCCGCACCGCCCGCTCGGTGGCGACGGTCTCCCCGCCCGGGGTGGTGAGCCGCACGCGGAGCAGACCGTCGGGGTACTGGGGGGCGACCTCCCGCACGAACGCCTCGGCCAGGGCCGTCCGCCCGGACCCGGGCCGCCCGGCGACGAGCAGCACCCGCGCGCGGGGCGCCTTGGCCTTGCGGCCCGAGAGGGTGTCGAGCCCGGTCCGTGCKATGTCCTCGCGCAGCTCCTTGAGCTCACGCCGCCGCCCGACGAAATCCGCCACGGATCCGCTCCTCTCCCTGCCTTCGGGTTGCGAGCGTAGTTCACGCAGAGCGACGACCCGTGGGGAGCGCGGCTGAGGGATCGCCCGATCGGATCAGCGGATGGGCTTATTTTCCGACCTGCCCCTTCGTGGCGCCCGGATCCCGGCGCGGGCCGGCCGGCGCGGGCGCGGGGCGGGGGTGGCTACGCCGTATAGGGGCGGGCCGGCCACGGGGACAGGGCCGGGCGCAGGGAGTCCAGTCCGCCCTCGCCGGCCAGGGCGGCGGAGGCCGCGAGGACGCCCGTCACCAGTCCCGGGTTGCCGAGCTCGCCCGCCAGGATCCCCCGGACCAGGTCCGCGAGCGGCACCCAGGCGACCTCCATGTCGGCCTCCTCCGAGGAGGTCTCCTCGTACCGCTCCCCCTCCGCTTCCGCGACCCCCCGCGCCACGAAGATCCGGACCGCCTCGTCGGAGCCGCCGGGCGAGGCGAAGAAGTCGGCCAGCACCCGCCAGTCCTCCGCCGTGACGTGCGCCTCCTCGTACAGCTCCCGCTGCGCCGCGTGCAGCGGGTTCTCACCGGGGACGTCCAGCAGGCCCGCGGGCAGTTCCCACAGGCGGTGCCGCACCGGGTGGCGGTACTGGCGGATGACCAGCGCCCGCCCCTCCTCGTCCAGCGCCAGCACGCACACCGAGCCGGGGTGCACCTGGTAGTCGCGGCGCACCACCGAGCCGTCCGGCATCCGCACCTGGTCCGAGGCGACCGCCGTCTTCGCCCCCTCGAACGGCCGCCGGGTCGCCAGCGTCTCCCAGGTCTCGGACGTGTCCTTGATGACGTTGCCCATGCCGAATGCCCTCCACAACGCACGACAGCCGGGGTACGGATCTCCGTACCCCGGCTGCCTACGTTACCGAGCGTCAGGCCTTCTTCTGGCGCTCCACGGCGGCCTTGACCAGGCCCGCGAAGAGCGGGTGCGGCCGGGTCGGGCGGGAGCGGAGCTCCGGGTGGGCCTGGGTGGCCACCAGGTAGGGGTGGACCTCGCGCGGGTACTCGACGTACTCGACGAGCTTGTTGTCCGGGGAGGTGCCGGAGAAGACCAGGCCGGCCTTCTTCTCCAGCTCGCCGCGGTAGGCGTTGTTGACCTCGTAGCGGTGGCGGTGGCGCTCGTCGACGTACGCGTCGCCGTAGACCTCGCGGACGATGGAACCCTCGGCCAGCTTGGCCGTGTACATGCCCAGACGCATGGTGCCGCCCAGGTCGCCCGCGCCCTCGACGAAGGCCAGCTGCTCCTCCATGGTCGAGATGACCGGGTGCGGGGTGGAGGCGTCGAACTCGGTGGAGTTCGCGTCCTCGATGCCCGCCAGGTTGCGCGCGGCCTCGATGACCACGCACTGCAGGCCCAGGCACAGACCGAGCAGCGGGATCTTGTTCTCGCGGGCGTAGGTGATCGCGCCGACCTTGCCGTTGACACCGCGGTCGCCGAAGCCGCCGGGGACGCAGATCGCGTCCACGTCGCCGAGGACCTCCGCCGCGCCGGCCGGGGTCTTGCAGTCGTCGGAGGTGACCCACTTGATCTGGACGCGAGCCCGGTTGGCGAAGCCGCCGGCGCGCAGCGCCTCGGTCACCGACAGGTAGGCGTCGGGCAGGTCGATGTACTTGCCGACGAGCGCGACCTTGACCTCGTGGTCGGGGTTGTGGACCCGGTCCAGCAGGTCCTCCCACACCGTCCAGTTGACGTCGCGGAACGGCAGGTCGAGCTTGCGCACGACGTACGCGTCCAGCCCCTCGGTGTGCAGCACCTTGGGGATGTCGTAGATCGACTTGGCGTCGATCGCGGCGACCACGGCCGCCTCGTCGACGTCGCACATCAGCGAGATCTTGCGCTTGATCGAGGTCGGGACCTCGCGGTCGGCGCGCAGCACGATGGCGTCGGGCTGGATGCCGATGTTGCGCAGGGCCGCGACCGAGTGCTGGGTGGGCTTGGTCTTCAGCTCGCCGGACGGGCCGATGTAGGGCAGCAGCGAGATGTGCACGACGAAGACGTTGTCGCGGCCGACCTCGTGGCGGACCTGGCGGACGGTCTCCAGGAACGGCAGCGACTCGATGTCGCCGACGGTTCCGCCGACCTCGGTGATGACCACGTCGACGTCCGCGGTCGCCATGCGGCGGATGCGGTGCTTGATCTCGTTGGTGATGTGCGGGATGACCTGCACGGTGTCACCGAGGTACTCGCCGCGCCGCTCCTTGGCGATGACCTGCGAGTAGACCTGGCCGGTGGTGACGTTGGCCGAGCCGTCGAGGTCGACGTCGAGGAAGCGCTCGTAGTGGCCGATGTCCAGGTCGGTCTCGGCGCCGTCGTTGGTGACGAACACCTCGCCGTGCTGGAACGGGTTCATCGTGCCGGGGTCGACGTTCAGGTACGGGTCGAGCTTCTGCATCGTGACCCGCAGGCCGCGCGCCTTCAGCAGCGCACCCAGGCTGGAGGCCGTCAGCCCCTTGCCGAGGGACGAAGCGACACCCCCGGTGACGAAGATGTGCTTGGTCGTCATGGATTTGGGCGGCATCGCCAAGAGGGGGCTCCCGTGGTCGCGAGGTGAGGTGCGTCCGGCGCCGTTCCGCGGAGATCCCGGGAGGGTCTCTGGGGGCGCCGAAGCTGCGGTTTCGGGGCTCCTGATTCGCACAGGCAGACCACCGGTCCACGGGGTACCAGCCTATCAGCGCCTCGGCGGGTCTGCCTCCGGGCGCGCGGCGCGAGTGCCTCCCACGGCGCCCCCATTACCGCCTCAGGACCGCCCTGACCTGCGCATTACTCCAGCTCACCCGTTCAGCCGAGTCACATTGTCCCAAGACTTCAGGAGATCACTAGGGTGCCGTCATACCCTGCTCGGATACCGCTGCACATCGCCGCCGAGCAGCCCGGCAAACGGCGTAACCGCGCCACATCCGGCAATCTAGGGCTCGACGCGGGGATCCCTGCGCACAGGAGACCGCGCAACAGCGCATTGCAAGCGCCCTACGGGGCGGACGTGGCCGTTCGACTGGAGAGCAACGTGTCCGGGCGCATCGAGGATTACGCACTGATCGGGGACATGCAGACCGCGGCGCTGGTTTGCCGGGACGGGGCGGTGGACTGGCTGTGCCTGCCACGCTTCGACTCCCATGCCGTCTTCGCGAGCATTCTGGGCACCGAGGAACACGGGTTCTGGCGCATCGGCCCGGCCTTCGCGCCGGGCACGGAGCCCCCGCGGGCCACCCGCCGCCGCTACCGGGGCGATTCGCTGGTGCTGGAGTCGGAGTGGGACACCCCCCGGGGAACCGTCCGCGTCATCGACTTCATGCCGCCCCGCGAGGACCACGCACCGCAGCTGATCCGCATCGTGGAGGGGGTCAGCGGACGCGTCCCGATGCGTTCGGCCCTGCGGATGCGCTTCAGCTACGGCCGGGTCGTGCCCTGGGTGCACAAGGTCGACGGGCGCACCGTGGCCGTCGCCGGACCCGACTCCGTGTGGCTGGACTCCGGTACGGAGACGTACGGCAAGAACCTGACGACGTACTCCGACTTCACCGTCGGCCCCGGCGACCGGGTGGCCTTCGCCATCAGCTGGCAGCCCTCCCACAAGGGGGCCCCGGAGACGCCCGACGCCGAGGCGGCCCTGGAGGCCACCAGCGACTTCTGGCGGGAGTGGGTCTACCACTGCACGTACCACGGCCCCTACCGGGAGGCCGTGATCCGCTCCCTGATCACCCTCAAGGCGCTGACGTACGCCCCCACGGGCGGGATCGTCGCCGCGCCGACCACCTCCCTCCCGGAGGAGATCGGTGGCAGCCGCAACTGGGACTACCGCTACACCTGGCTGCGCGACGCGGCGATCACCCTGTCCTCGCTGCTGCGCACCGGCTACCGCGAGGAGGCCTCGGCCTGGCGGGACTGGCTGCTGCGCGCGGTGGCCGGCGACCCGGAGAACCTGCAGATCATGTACGGGATCGCGGGCGAGCGGGAGCTGGGCGAGACCGAGCTGGACTGGCTGCCCGGGTACGAGAACTCGGCCCCTGTACGCGTCGGCAACGGCGCCGCGCACCAGCTGCAGCTGGACGTGTACGGCGAGGTCACCGAGGCCCTGCACCTGGGTCACATGACCGGCCTGGCCCGCAACGACTACGCCTCGGTCCTCCAGCTGAAGCTGATCCGCTACCTGGAGGTCCACTGGAACGAGCCGGACGAGGGCATCTGGGAGGTGCGCGGCCCGCGCCGCCACTTCGTGCACTCCAAGGTGATGGCGTGGGTGGCGGTGGACCGCACGATCAAGCTGATCGAGAGCGGGGACGCGGACGGACCTCTGGAGCGCTGGCGCGAGCTGCGCGACGAGATCCACGCGGACGTCTGCGAGAAGGGCTACGACCCGGAACGCAACACCTTCACCCAGTCCTACGGCTCGCGGGAGCTGGACGCCTCGCTGCTGCTGATCCCGCAGATGGGCTTCCTGCCCCCGGACGACAAGCGGGTCATCGGCACGATCGAGGCGATCCAGCGCGAGCTCTCGACCCCGGACGGCTTCATCCTGCGCTACCCGACGGCCGGTGAGGAGGCCGGCGTCGACGGCCTGGAGGGGGACGAGGGCGCCTTCCTCGCCTGCTCGTTCTGGATGGCGGACGACCTCGCGATGATCGGCCGGGTCGACGAGGCCCGCCGCCTGTTCGAGAAGCTGCTGGCCCTGCGCAACGACCTGGGACTGCTCGCCGAGGAGTGGGACCCCAAGCTCCAGCGGCAGGTCGGGAACTTCCCGCAGGCCTTCAGCCACGTCCCGCTGATCGACACGGCCCTGCGGCTGACGGCGAGCGGGGCCTACGGGGGCTGACGCGCGGTCCCGTACGTGCCCGCCTAGTCTGGAGGGATCCAACGCCCCTCTCGGGAAGGGGGGGTGGCCATGGCACCCCTCTCGAAGGCGGGCACGGCTCTTGCCGCGCTCCGCGAGGATCTGGCCGGCACGGTCTTCACCCCGGACGACGGCGGGTACGACGAGGTCCGCAGGGTGTTCAACGGCATGGTCGACCGGCGTCCGGCCGTCATCGCCCAGTGCGAGGACGAGGCGGACGTGGTCACGGCGGTCCGCTTCGCCCGTGAGCTCGACCTGCCGGTCGCGGTCCGCGGCGGCGGTCACAGCGTGGCCGGCATGGCCCTGGGCGACGGGGCGCTGGTCGTGGACCTGCGCCGGATGCACGAGGTGACGGTGCATCCGGCGGCGAAGGCCGTCCGGGTCGGCGGGGGCGCCACCATGAGCCATCTGGACCGGGCCTGCCAGCCGTACGACCTCGCCACCACCGGCGGCCGGGCCTCCACCACCGGCGTCGGCGGGTTCGTGCTCGGCGGGGGCTCGGGCTGGCTGGACCGGGCGTTCGGGCTGGCCGTGGACAACCTCGTCGGGGCGGACGTGGTCACCGCCGACGGCACGTGCGTGACGGCGACCGCCGCCGACCACCCGGAGCTGTTCTGGGCGCTGCACGGCGGCGGCGGCAACTTCGGGGTCGTCACCTCGCTGACCCTGCGGCTGCACGAGCTGCCCGCGATGTCGATCGCGATGCTGCTGTACGCGCCCGAGCGGGGAGCCGAGGTCACGGGCGCGTACCGGGAGCTCATCGCGTCCGGGCCGCGCGAGGCGAGCGGCGCCGTGATCTTCCTGACCGCCCCTCCCGAACCGTTCGTCCCGCCCCACCTGGTCGGCACCCTGCTGTGCGCGGTCCTGCTGACCTACGCCGGCCCGGAGGAGGCCATGCGCCGGCTCGCCGCGCCCCTGCTGGCGGTCCCGCACGAGGCCGAGGTCGTCACGGCCATCCCGTACGCCGACCTCCAGTGCATGCTCGACGACCCTCCGGGCCTGCGGAACCACTGGTCCGCCGAGTACCTGACGGGCCTGCCCGACGAGGCGGTGGACGCCTTCTGCTCCCTGGCGGGTTCCATGCCGGTCCCCACCGGCACCCAGCACATCCTGTTCCCGCTGGGCGGGGCCATCGCGGAGGCGCCGGACGGGTTCCCCGTCCCGTACCGGGACTCGCCGTGGGCGGTGCACCCGTTCGCCATCTGGGAGGACCCGGCCGACGACGAGCGGTGCCGGCAGTGGGTGAAGGACGTACGGGCCGGCGTACGGCCCTGGAGCAGCGGGGCGGTGTACCTCAACTTCACCGGCGACGAGGGCGAGGAGCGGGTGGCCGCCGGGCTCGGCGCGGACAACCTGCACCGGCTCCGCGCGGTGAAGCGGCACTACGACCCCGACAACGTCTTCCGCTTCAACCACAACATCAGGCCCGCGTGACCCTTTGGTAGCGTCCGCGATATGGACAACCAGGGCGGGATCACGGTTCAGCGGGCACTGGAGCTGCCGGGGCTGCGCGGCGGTCTCCCCGAGGTGGTGGCCTGCGCCGACCGGCTGGGCCGGACCGTCCGCTGGGTGCACGCCGGCGAGGTCCCCAACATCGCCTCGCTGCTCAAGGGCGGGGAGCTGCTGCTGACCACCGGACTGGGGCTGGGCACCCGGCCCGCCGAACAGCGCGCCTTCGTACGCCGTCTCGCGGACCGGGGCATCGCCGCGCTGGTGGTGGAACTCGGCCCGCGGTTCACGCGGCTGCCGGCCACCATCGTGGAGACCGCGAAGGCCGCGGGACTGCCGCTGGTGCAACTGCACCGCGAGGTCCCCTTCGTGGCCGTCACCGAAGAGGTCCACACCGAGATCGTCAACGGGCACTACGCGCTGCTCCAGCGGGCCGAGGAGGTCCACCGGCGCTGCACCGAGGCCCTGCTGGGGGGCGGCGGGATCCCGCAGGTGCTGCGTGTCCTGGCCGACTTCACCGCGAACCCCGTCTTCCTGGAGACCGCGGACGGCCAGCTGCTGTACGCCGCCGGGCCGGGGACCGGGGACGCCGCCGCCGACCCCCTCCAGGTGTGGGAGGGCCTGCGCGGTCAGCGCGCGGCCGAACCCTCGGCGACCGCGGTCGTGGTCGACGTGCCCGGCGGCGGCCACGGCGCGGGGTCGGTGCGGGCCCGGGTCGTCCTGGCCGGGGTGTCGGCGCCGCTGCTGCCGGTCCACCGGATGGCGGCGGAACGCACGGCCGGGGTCCTGGCGGTCGTCCTCATGCAGGCCCGCCAGGAGGAGGAACTGGCCGCGCGCGGCCGGGGGGACTTCCTGACGGACCTGGCGGAGGGCCGCATCTCGGCGGAGGACGCCCCGGCGCAGGCCCGGGTCCTGGGCTTCCGGCCGGGGGCGGGCCCGCTGCTGCCGATCGTCATGAGGCTCTCCACCGACCTGGGCGCCTCGGGGAACTGGGCCGTGCTGGCCCGTGCGGTCCTGGAGGAGCTGTCGTCGGTCGGGGTCCCGGTGCTGCTGGGCGTCCGCCCGGTGGAGGGGCGGGTCCCGCTGCTGGTCTCGCTGCGCGCCGAGTCGGAACGCGCGGCGGTCGCCGACCGGGTCGCGGCCGCGCTGCGGGCCGGGGTGGAACGGGCCGGGCTCGACCGGGCCGGGGCCCCGCCGGCGGTGGTCGTCGGCGTCTCGGGCAGCTGGGCGGCGGCCTCGGCCGGGCTGCGGCACGCCGCCGAGACGGCCACGGCCGCGCACGGGCTGCCGGCCCGCCCCTGGTACGACGCCCGGCGCCTCGACATCGACCTGCTGCTGTGGCGGCTGCGCGAGCACCCCGACCTGGCGGCGTTCGTCGACCGTGCGATCGGGGCGCTGCGGGTCCACGACGCGAACTCGCGCCCGCCCCTCCTCCCCACCCTGGAGACGTACCTGGCCCACGCGGGCCGCAAGGCGGAGACGGCCCGGGAGCTCCACCTGAACCGCCAGACCCTGTACAACCGCCTGGCCCGCATCTCGGAGCTGCTGGGCACCGACCTCGACGACCCGGAGACGGTCCTCTCCCTCAGCCTCGCCCTCCGCGCCCGCCGCCACGCCACACCTTCCTGACGCGCCCCCGCCGGCCCGCGCGCCCGGCCCGGCGGGGCGGCCTAACCCCGCAGCCGTTCCATCAGCTCGTCGTACACCGACAGCACCTGCGCCACCGTGTCGTCCTCCGAGGGCCAGGTCGCGGCCTGGGCCCGGCCCGCGGCGGCGAGTTCCGCCCGCTTCCCGGGGTCGTCCAGCAGCCCGGCCACCGCGCCGGCCAGCGCCCCCGGGTCCCCGTACGGCACCAGTACCGCCGCGTCGCCCACCAGCTCCGGTACCCCGCCGACCTCCGTGGCCACCAGCGCCACCCCGGCCCGCAACGCCTCCTGGGCCAGCAGCGAGCGGCCCTCCCAGCGGCTCGGCAGCACCGCCACGTCGGCCGCGGCCAGCAGCCGGTCCGCGTCCCGGCGACGGCCCAGCAGCCGTACGGGGAGGCCCTCCGCCTCGATCCGCCGGGCGAGTTCGGCCCGTAGCGGCCCCTCCCCCGCGATCACCAGCAGCGGGAGCGGGTCCAGCACCCGCCAGGCGCGGGCCGCGTCGAGCAGCAGGGAGTAGCCGCGGCGCGCCACGAGACTGCCCACGGCGATCACCAAGGGCCGCTCGACGGCGCCCAGTTCGGCCCGGGTCTTGCCGGCTTCGGCGGCCGGTTCCCCGGACGGGGCGAGGGAGACGGCCGACGCGACGGGTACGGCCGGGGCGGCCAGCCGGGCGTCCTTGGCCCCGCGCCGCCGCGCCAGGTCGACCTGGTCGGTGGAGGCGCCCAGCACCACGGCGGCGGCCCGTGCCACGCGCCGCTCCAGCAGCCGGCTCAGCCGCCCGAGCGCGCCCGCGGGCTCCGGGGCGCCCCCGTGCCAGGTCACCACGAGCGGTACCCGCCGCCCGCCGCCGCTCAGCGCCAGCGCGGCCCGCATCCCGGCCCGCAGGCCGTGCGCGTGCACCACGTCGGCCCCGGCGCAGGCGGCCCGCAGGGCGCTCACCGCGTCCGGGGTGAACTGCGCGCCCGCGCCGGTGAAGTCGTACTCGCCTTCGGCCGCGACGGGGGCGCACACGGTGACCCGCACGCCCCGGGCGGCGAGCCCGGTCGCGAGGGACCGCACGTGCGCGCAGCTGCCCGCACCGGCGCCGCCGAGGACCTGGACGGTACGCAGCGGGGACCGCCCGTACGGCTGTGCGGGGACCGGAAGGGAGACCGGGGAGCTGCTCACGGGCCGAAGCTCCAGGGTGAGGAGTCAGAGACGTCGCCCAGGATGCCAGTCCGCACGCGCGTTCCGGGACCATACGGGTGCGGATCCCGTGCGAGATACCGTCGTACGCCCCCCAGCCTCACCCACACGGGCTAGTTTCGCGTCACCCCGATGCCCTTTCGGACGCCGACGGGGGCCCGGAACACCATGCGTTCCGGGCCCCCGTGGGCATCCGTCCCCGTGCGGGCGCGCGTTCGCTCACGCGTCCGCGCGCGCCGCCTCCAGGAGTTCCTCCGCATGGGCACGGGCCGTCTGCGAGTCCTCCTGGCCGGCGAGCATCCGCGACAGCTCGCGGATGCGGTCCTCGCCCTCCAGGACGGTCACGCCGGAGCGGGTCACCGATCCGTCGACGGTCTTCTCCACGAGCAGCTGCCGGTCCGCGAAGGCCGCCACCTGCGGGAGGTGGGTGACGACGACGACCTGGGCGGACTTGGCCAGCTTCGCCAGCCGTCGCCCGACCTCGACGGCCGCCTTGCCGCCGACGCCCGCGTCGACCTCGTCGAAGAGGTAGGTGGGCACCGGGTCGGAGCCGGCGAAGACGACCTCCACCGCCAGCATGACCCGCGACAGCTCACCGCCCGAGGCGCCCTTGGCGATCGGCCGCGGCTGGGCGCCGGGGTGCGGCGCCAGCAGCAGTTCGACCTCGTCCGCGCCCGAGGGCCCGTACGCGACCGGGCGCCCGCCGACCTCGACGCCCTCGGCGTCCTCCGTCTGGCGGATGTCGAACGTCACCCGCGCGTGCGGCATGGCGAGGGAGGCGAGCTCGGCGGTCACGTCCGCGGCGAACCGCGCGGCGGCCTCCGTCCGGGCGTCCGTCAAGGCCTGGGCCAGGGCGGACAGTTCGCCGCGCAGCCCGTCGCGTTCGGCGGTGAGCTCGCCGATCCGCTCGTCGTCACCGTCCAGTTCCAGCAGCCGCTTCGATCCCCGCTCGGCCCACTCCAGTACGGCTCCCAGCCCGCCGTCGGCGTCCCCGTACTTGCGCACCAGCTGGGTCAGCGCCGCCCGCCGCTCCTCCACGGCGGCGAGCCGCAGCGGGTCGGCGTCGAGGTCGTCGGCGTACCCGGCGAGTTCCCCCGCCACGTCGGCCAACAGGATCCCGAGCTCCCCGATCCGGTCGGCGAGCCCGCCGAGCACCGGGTCGTGGGAGCGTACGGATTCCAGGGCGCGGTGGGCACCGGCGACGAGCGTGTTGGCGTCGACGCCCTCCGGGTCCTCCACGTCCCCGGCGAGCGCCCCGTGCGCCGCCTGCGCGGCGGAGGCCAGCGATTCGGCGTGCCCGAGCCGCTCCGCCTCCGCGGCCAGCTCGGCGTCCTCGCCGGGCAGGGGTTCCAGGGCGGCGATCTCGTCGAGGCCGAACCGCAGCAGGTCCGCCTCCTGGGCCCGTTCCCGGGCCCGGGTGGTGATCTCTTCCAGCTCGACGGCGACGGCCCGCAGCCGCCGGTAGGCGCCCGCGTACTTCTCCAGGGGGACGGTGACCGCGTCCCCGGCGTACCGGTCGAGGGCCTGCCGCTGCCGGGCGGGCCTCAGCAGCCCCTGCTGGTCGGTCTGTCCGTGGACGGCGACCAGGTCGTCGGCGAGCTCGCCGAGCAGGCCCACGGGGACGGAGCGGCCTCCGACGTGGGCGCGCGAACGCCCCTCGGCGGACACCGTCCGGCTGATCAGCAGGGCACCCTCGTCGAGTTCGGCGCCGGCCTCCTGCGCGCGCAGCGCGGCGGGCGCGTCGGGGCGCAGCACGACGCGCCCCTCCACGACCGCCGCCTTGGCCCCGATCCGCACCAGGGCGGGGTCGGCACGACCTCCGAGCAGCAGCCCGAGGCTGGTGACGACCATCGTCTTGCCCGCGCCGGTCTCGCCGGTCACCGCGGTGAAACCGGGCGACAGCTCGACCACCGCGTCGTCGATGACCCCGAGCGACCGTATCCGCATCTCCTCAAGCACGGGACGACGATACCGAGGTTTCCCGGGTGCCATGTGACGTCACCCGCCCGGAGTGCTCCGAACGCATGTGCTATTACGTGATCAGGTGGTCTCGTGCGGTGCGCCCCGCCAGCCCGACACCGGCAACGCGAACTTCGCGACCAGCCGGTCCGTGAACGACGCGTGGTGCAGGCGGGCGAGCCGCACCGGCACCGTGCCCCGGCGCACCTCCACCCGCGCCCCCGCCGGCAGCTCCAGCGTCCGGCGCCCATCGCACCACAGGGCCCCGTGCGGGGTGCCGTTCTGCACCTCCACCGCCAGCACCGAGGTGGGCGAGGTCACCAGCGGCTTCGCGAACAGGGCGTGCGCGCTGATCGGCACCATCAGCAGCGCCTCCACCTCCGGCCAGACCACCGGCCCGCCCGCCGAGAAGGCGTACGCCGTCGAGCCCGTCGGCGTCGCGCAGACGATCCCGTCGCAGCCGAAGCCGGTCACCGGGCGCCCGTCGATCTCCAGGACCACCTCCAGCATCCGCTCCGCGGAGACCTTCTGGACGGCGGCCTCGTTCAGCGCCCAGTCCCGGTGGACCACGTCACCGTTGGTCCGCACGAGGACGTCGAGGGTCATGCGCTCCTCGACCTCGTACGACTTCGACACCACCCGGTCCACGACCTTGTCCAGGTCGTCGCGCTCGGCCTCGGCGAGGAAGCCCACCCGGCCCAGGTTGACGCCCAGCATCGGCACCCCCGAACCGCGCGCGAACTCCGCCCCGCGCAGCAGGGTCCCGTCCCCGCCCAGCACGATCAGCAGCTCGCACCCGTCGAACACCTTCGGCGTGCACTCGGCGACGAGCTCCACCTCGGGCGGCAGCGGCAGGTCCCGCGCCTCCTGCTCCAGCACCCTGACCCGCAGGCCCGAGCGCAGCAGACCGAGCACGACCAGCTCCGCGCTGCGGATGGCCGCCGGCCGCCCGGTGTGCGCGAGCAGGAAGACGGTCCGCACCTCCCCCTCCCGGTCCCCCGGGCCCCCCGAACCTGCTGAACGTGCTGAACCTGCTGACGCGTCTGTCACTGCGGCCCCTCCGCCACTGCACGGTCGACATCCTCCGGGTCGAGCGCGGGTGCCCCCGCCCGGAGCCACAGAAAGTACTCGACGTTCCCCGACGGCCCCGGCAGCGGGCTCGCCGTCACCCCGAGCACGCCCAGCCCCAGCTTCCAGGCCTGCGCCGCGACCTCCCGCACGGCCTCCGCCCGCAACTCGGGGCTGCGCACCACGCCGCCGCTGCCCAGGCGCTCCTTGCCGACCTCGAACTGCGGCTTGACCATCAGCACCAGGTCCGCGCCGGGCGCCGTGCAGCGCACCAGCGCCGGCAGCACCAGCCCGATGGAGATGAAGGACAGGTCGCCGACGACCAGGTCGACGGGGATCCCGTCGATCAGCTCGACCGTCAGCTCGCGGACGTTCGTGCGGTCCTTGACGGTGACCCGCTCATCGCTCTGCAGCGACCAGGCGAGCTGCCCGTAGCCGACGTCCACGGCGACGACGTGGGCCACGCCCGCGCGCAGCAGCACGTCGGTGAAGCCCCCGGTCGACGCCCCCGCGTCCAGCGCCCGCCGGCCCTCGACCTCCAGCCCCCGCGGACGGAACGCGGCGAGGGCGCCGGCCAGCTTGTGGCCTCCCCGGGAGACGTAGTCGGGGTCGTCGTCGTCCTTGAGGACGACGAGGGCCGCGCTTGTCTCGACCTGCGTGGCCGGTTTGGTCGCGGTGGTGCCTCCCACGGTGACCCGTCCGGCCGCGATCAGCTGGGCCGCGTGCTCTCGCGAGCGGGCCATGCTGCGGCGTACCAGTTCGGCGTCCAGGCGGCGGCGTGCCACTCCTGCCACGTTCGGTTCAGCTCCTGTTTTCGTAAGGTCCGGGGAGGGGCGGTGCGTCCAGCGCGGTCAGCGCCTCGCGCAGTCCCCCGTGGACATCCTCGTACACCGCGGCGTGCTCGTCCGCAGGCAGGTGGTCGGCGTCGGCCAGCCGCTCCAGGTGCGCGTCGACCCCGGCGTGGCCGGTGGGGGTGCGTACGAGGCCCAGCGGAGCGGGGCCCGCGGGCTCTGCCCCGGGCTCCTCGGGGACGTCCGGAAGGCCCCCGGACACGTCGTCGGTCATGCCCCGACGCTACCCCGAAGCGCGGGTCCGGCCACGCAGGGCTCTGCGGTACCGTCGTGATCACCATGGCTACGATCCAGGAGTGCCGCGACGCACTCGACCGACTCTCCGACAACCTGGCGCGGGCCGATGACGGCGTGCGCGGCGCGGCCGCCTTCGACCGGTCCCTGAGCTGTCACGTCACCGACCTCGACCAGACCTTCTCCGGACGCCTCGACAACGGCCGGATCCGGGTGGACGCGGTCGCCCCGGGGCCGCCGCGCACCAAGGCGGAGATCCGGCTCGCGATGTCGGGTGACGACCTGCTCGCGCTGGTCGCCGGCGAACTGAAGTTCGCCAAGGCCTGGGCCTCGGGCCGGGTCCGCCTGGAGGCCGGCTTCCGGGACCTGCTGCGGCTCAAGAGCATGCTCTGAGGCGCCGGGCCCGCCGGACCGGACCGGCCCGGCGGTGGACTCAGACGGCCGCCCTGGCGCGGGCCTGACGGGCGGCGGGGACCACCAGCGGCGTCCCGGTCTCCGGGTCGTCGATGATCTGGCAGCGCACCCCGAAGACCTCCTCCACCAGCTCGGCGGTGACCACCTCCGCGGGCGGGCCCTCGGCGACGACGACGCCGCCGCGCAGGGCGATCAGGTGGGTGGCGTAGCGGGCCGCGTGGTTGAGGTCGTGCAGCACCGCCACCAGGGTCCGGCCCTGGTTCTCGTGGAGCTCCGCGCACAGGTCGAGCACGTCGAGCTGGTGCTGGATGTCCAGGTAGGTCGTCGGCTCGTCCAGGAGCAGCAGCGGGGTCTGCTGGGCCAGTGCCATCGCGATCCACACCCGCTGGCGCTGCCCGCCCGACAGCTCGTCCACGGCCCGGTCGGCCAGTTCGGCGACCCCGGTCGAGGCCATCGACTCGGCGACGATCCGCTCGTCCTGCTCCGACCACTGGCGCAGCAGCCCCTGGTGCGGGTACCGGCCGCGCGAGACCAGGTCGGCGACGGTGATCCCGTCGGGCGCGATCGAGGACTGCGGGAGCAGCCCCAGCGTCCTGGCCACCTTCTTCGCCGGCATCGACGAGATGGCCTGACCGTCCAGCAGCACCCGCCCGGCGGACGGCTTCAGCATCCGCGACAGGGCCCGCAGCAGCGTGGACTTGCCGCAGGCGTTGGGGCCGACGATCACGGTGAAGGAGTGGTCGGGGATCTCCACCGACAGGTTCTCGGCGATGATCCGCTGGTCGTAGCCGAGGGTGACGTTCTCCGCGGTCAGCCGCTGCACTTGGGTACTCCTCGTGTGGCCCGGCGCCTTGCCGGGCTCGTTGCCGGGCGCGGGGAGCCCGGCTCCCCGCGCGCTCATATGCGTCCCGCCCTGCGCTCGGTGACGAGCAGCCAGAGCAGGTAGACGCCGCCGACCAGGCCGGTCACCACGCCCACCGGCAGCTGGTCGGCGCCGAAGGCCCGCTGCGAGGCCAGGTCGGAGGCCAGCAGCAGGACGGCGCCCATCAGCGCGCCGGTGAGCAGGTTCGGGCCGGGCGAGCGCGTCAGCCGCCGGGCCAGCTGGGGCGCGGCCAGGGCGACGAAGCTGATCGGGCCGGCCGCGGCGGCCGCCGCGGTGGTCAGCAGGACCGCCGCGAGCATCAGCAGCATCCGGGTCCGTTCCACCGGCACGCCCAGCGCGTACGCGCAGTCGTCGCCCATCTCGATCATCCGCAGGGCCCGGTTCTGCCCGAGGACCAGCGGGAACAGCAGCGCGCAGGTCGCCAGCAGCGGCCAGACCTGGGACCAGTCGCGGCCGGCCAGCGAACCGGTCAGCCAGACCATCGCCCGGGTGGCGTCGACGAGCTGCGCCTTGGCGATCAGGTACTGGATGACGGCGACGAGGACGGCGGAGGAGCCGATGCCGACGAGCACCAGCCGGTAGCCGTGGACCCCCTGCTTGTACGCGAGCAGGTAGACGGCGGCGCCGGCGAGCACCCCGCCCGCCACCGCACCGGCCGCGACCTCGGCCGCACCGCCCTTGAACAGGATGATGACGGCGAGCGCGCCGACCGCCGAGCCGTACCCGAAGCCGAGCAGGTCGGGGGAGCCGAGAGGATTGCGCGAGACGGACTGGAAGACCGCCCCGGCCATCCCGAGGGCCGCGCCGACCAGCACCGCGACCAGCACCCGCGGCAGCCGCAGGTCATTGACGATGAAGTCGTCGGCGGGGCTGCCGTTGCCCAGCAGCGTCCGTACGACGTCTGCCGGGGCGATCTCGAAGTCGCCGGTGCCGATGAGCACGACCGCCAGGGCCAGCGCCACGGCGGCCAGCACCACCCCGGTCACCAGGGCGCGGCCCTCGACGCGCAGCGAGACGCCGCCGGGTCCGCGCAGCGCGCGCAGCCGGGCGCCCTTCGCCGGCGCCTGCGCGGTCGTGTTCGCCGGGGCGAGGGGGGTCGCGGTCACAGCTGGGCCATCCTCTTGCGCCGAACCAGGTAGATGAAGACGGGACCGCCGATGAGCGCGGTGACGATGCCGACCTGGAGCTCGCCGGGCCGGGTGACGACCCGTCCGACCACGTCGGCGCCCAGCAGCAGCACGGGCGACAGCACCGCCGAGTACGCGAGCACCCAGCGCATGTCGGGCCCGGTGACCAGGCGCACCAGGTGCGGGATCATCAGCCCGACGAAGACGATCGGCCCGCACGCGGCGGTCGCGGCCCCGCACAGCAGGGTGATGGCGACCATGGCCGCGACGCGGGTCCGGGTCAGGTGCGCGCCGAGCGCCCGCGCGGTGTCGTCGCCCAGGGCCATCGCGTTGAGCGGCCGGCCGAGCGCGAGCGCGAGCACGGCCCCGGCCAGCAGGAAGGGGGCCACCTGAGTGACGGTGTCCATGGTGGCGGAGGCGAGCGAACCCACCGTCCAGAAGCGCAGCTTGTCCAGGGCCTTGCTGTCCATCAGCTGGACCGCGTTGATGTAGCCGACGAGCGCCGCGCTGGCCGCCGTACCCGCGAGCGCGAGCCGCACCGGCGTCGCGCTGCGGCTGCCGCCGAGCACGTAGACGAGGACCGAGACGAGCGCGGCGCCGAGGAAGGCCCACCACACGAACTCGTCCAGGGAGTCCGCCCCGAGGAAGCTGATCGCCGAGACGACGGCCGCCGCGGCGCCCGCGTTGACGCCGAGGATGCCGGGCTCGGCCAGCGGATTGCGGGTCAGCGCCTGCATCACCGCTCCGGACAGGCCGAGGGCCAGCCCGACCATCACGCCCAGGAGGGTGCGCGGGATCCGCAGGTCCCGTACGACCACGTCCTCGGTGGTGCCCGTGAAGTGGAAGAGGCCGTGCCAGACCTGTTCCAGGGGCATCGCCCTGGCGCCGACGGCGATGCTCGCCACCACCACCAGGGCCAGTACGACGAGGGCGGCCAGCAGACCGGCCGCACGGGCGCCGTGGCGCGCACGGGCGGCGGCTGCCGGCGCCGCGCTCTGTTCAGGGGGACTCTCGACCAACACGAAGGTTAGGTTAGCCTACCCTCTGATCGAAAGATCCCATCGAACGGCCGAACGCTCCCGGCACCGCCCGCCACCCCCSGCCTCCCCCCGAGCCCACGGTCCTGCGGCGCTGCGGCGCTGCGGCGCTGCGGCGCTGCGGCGCTAGGCCCCCTCACGCCCCTGGAACCCCTGGAGCCCCAGCAGGTCGAGGGCCTTCCCCGCGTCCAGAGCGCAGGAGCCCTCCCCCGCCCGCGTCCACGCCGCCGCGCACAGCGCCCGCAGCCCGTCCAGGGGGTCCCCCTCGCCCCGCAGGTCCAGTACGTCGTCCAGCGCGACCGCCGTCCACCCGCCGCAGCGGAAGCCGTCCCCGGCCTGCTCCACCTCCGGCTGCCCGGTCAGCAGCCCGCGCAGGTCCCGGTCCACGTACGTCGGCCGGTGCTGCGGCACGGCCCGCAGCAGCTGCGCCGCGTCCGTCACCCCGGTCAGCACCAGCAGCGAGTCCACCTCCCCGTTGAAGGCACCCTCGATGTCGGTGTCCAGCCGGTCTCCGACCACCAGCGGCCGCTCCGCCCCGGTGCGCAGCACCGTCTCCCGGTGCATCGGGGGCAGCGGCTTCCCCGCCACCTGCGGCTCCGCTCCCGTCGCGATCCGTACGACCTCCACGGCGGCCCCGTTGCCCGGCGCGATCCCCCGCGCCCCCGGGATCGTCAGGTCGGTGTTCGACGCGAACCACGGCACCCCGCGGTTGACCGCGTACGCCGCCTCCGCGAACCGCCCCCACGTCAGGTCCGGTCCCCCGTACCCCTGCACGACGGCCGCCAGCCCCTCCTCCTCGGCCGAGTCCACCGGCACCAGCCCCCGCTCGCGCAGCGCGACCCGCAGCCCCTCGCCGCCGATCACCAGCACCTTCGACCCCGGCTCCACCTGCTCCGCGATCAGCCGGGCCACCGCCTGCGCGGAAGTGATCACCTCGGCCGGATCCGTCGGGATGCCGAGCTCGCCCAGGTGCCCGGCGACGGCGTCCGGGGTGCGCAGCGCGTTGTTGGTGACGTACGCGAGGTGCATCCCCGCGGCCCGGGCCGCGGCGAGGGACTCCACGGCGTGCGCGACGGCCAGACCGCCCGCGTACACCACCCCGTCCAGGTCCAGCAGAGCCGTGTCGTAGGCCTGGTGGAGACCGCGCTGACTGCCGGCGGGGGTGGTCCTGCTCTGCGGGGTCATCTGGCCGCTCCTCATTCGCTGATTCCGCACCCCGCGTACTTCCGGGGCTTCTTTGGATCGATCTTGTCCAATTTTGCGCCGGTCCCGGTCACTCACCCGATCATCCCGCATCGCGAGACGGGTCTTACCATGCACCAATGACCACACCTGGCAACGCGGAGCACGGGCTGCGCCTGATCCCCTTCCACGGACTGCGCTACGTCCCGCAGCGCGTCGGCAGCCTCGCCGCCGTGACCTCCCCGCCGTACGACGTGGTCGTGCGCCCCGACGGAGTCGACTACCTCGAATCCGCCGATCCGCACAACATCGTGCGGCTGATCCTGCCGCAGGCCGAGACCCCGGCCGCGCGCAACGAACAGGCCGCCCGCACCCTCCGGGACTGGCTCGCCGAGGGCATCCTCAGCGCAGACCCGCACCCCGCGCTCTACGTCTACGAGCAGCGCAAGGCCGGCGTCCTCCAGCGCGGCATCATCGGCGCCCTCGCCCTGTCCGACGCCGGGGCCGGCATCGTCCTGCCCCACGAGGACGTCATGCCGGACGTGGTCACCGACCGGGCGGGCCTGATGCGCGCCACGTCGGCCAACCTCGAACCCCTCCTCCTCACGTACCTGGGCGACGGCCCCGGCACGGGAGCGGCCGCGGTCGTCGAGGCCACCGCCGCCCGTCGGCCCCCGCTGCTGTCGACCGTCACCGAGGACGGCTTCTGCCACAGCCTGTGGGCCATCACCGACCCCGCCGAACTGGCCGCCGTCACCGCCGACCTCGGCCACCGCCAGGCCCTGATCGCCGACGGCCACCACCGCTGGGCCACGTACCTGCGCCTCCAGCAGGAGCACGGCTCGCCCACCCCGTGGGACTTCGGCCTGGTCCTGCTCGTGGACACCGCCCGCTACCCGCTCCAGGTCCGCGCCATCCACCGGATGCTGCGCCGCCTGCCGCTGTCGCGCGCACTGGGCGCCCTCGACGGCTCCTTCCGGGTCCGCCCGGTCGACGGCCCGCTCCCGCTGGCCCTGGAGGCCCTCGCCGACGCCTCGGAACGCGGCAACGCCTTCCTGCTCACCGGCGACGGCACCTTCCACCTGGTCACCGACCCGGACCCGGCCCTCATCGAGCGGACCGTCCGCCACGACCGGCCCGAGGCCTGGCGCCGACTGGACGCGACCGTGCTGCACGCGACCCTGCTCGACGCGCTGTGGCAGATCCCGGACGCCCCCGACCAGATCACGTACATCCACGACGCCCCCGCCACCGTCGCCATGGCCGAACGCCACGGCGGCACGGCCGTCCTGCTGCACCCCGTACGGGAGGCGGTGGTCCGGGACCTGGCCCGCCAGGGCGTCACGATGCCCCGGAAGTCGACCTCCTTCGGCCCGAAGCCGGCCACCGGCCTGGTCCTGCGCAGCGTGGACTGACCGGGGGCCCACCGCTCCGGACATGCGAAAGGGCGGCACCCCCGAGGGGGTGCCGCCCTTTCGTCACGGATTACGCCTTGTCGCTCTCGTCGTCCTCGACGACCACGATCTCGTCGGTCGGGTCGACGTCGGCCTCGTCGAGGGGCTCGTCGAGGGGCTCGTACTCCTCGTCGTCCTCGTCGTAGTACTCGGCCTGGTCGGTGGCCCGCTCGGCGGCGGCCACCTCGGCGTCGTCCTCGTCCTCGTCGTCCTCGTCGTCCTCGTCGAGGTCGAGGTCGTCAGCGAGGTCCGCTTCCTCYTCCTCGACGGCGGCGGCGTCGACGAACTCGACCCCGTCGATCTCGGCCAGGCGGTCCGAGGCGTCGGTCGCCCCGTCCTTGTCGGCCTCCAGGGTCTTCGCGAACCACTCGCGGGCCTCGTCCTCGCGGCCGGCGGCCAGCAGGGCGTCGGCGTAGGCGTAGCGCAGGCGCGCGGTCCAGGGCTGGACGGTGTTGGAGGCCAGCTCCGGGCTCTGCAGGGTCACGATGGCGGCGTCGAGCTCGCCCATGTCCCGGCGGGCACCAGCCGCGACGAGACGCATCTCGACCTGGCCGGCCTTGTCCAGCTTCTGCACCTCGGGCTCGCCGGCCATGGCCAGGGCGCGCTCCGGACGGCCGAGGCCGCGCTCGCAGTCGGCCATGACGGGCCACAGCTCGACGGAGCCGGTCATCCGCTTGGAGGCGCGGAACTCTGCGAGGGCCTCGCTGTACTTCTGCGTGGCGTACGCGGCGAAGCCGGCGGCCTCACGGACGGCGGCGACGCGGGAGGCCAGACGCAGGGCGATGCGGGCGTACGCGTACGCCTGCTCCGGGTCCTCGTCGATGAGCCGGGCCACCATGACCAGGTTGCGCGAGACCTCCTCGGCCAGGCCCTTGGGCAGGCTCAGGAGCTCCTGACGCACGTCGGCGTCGATCTCGTGCCCGGTGACGTCCTCGTCGATCGGAAGCCGCTTGACCGGGTCGCGGTCGGCGCGGAAGTCGCGGTCGCCGCCACGGTCATCGCGACCACGGTAGCCACCACGGTCATCGCGGCCACCACGGAACCCACCACGGTCGCCACCGCGGTCCCCGCCACGGTCGTCACGGCGCGGGTAGGACGGGCGGTCGCCGCCACGGTCGTCACGACCGCCACGGAAACCACCGCGCTCGTCATCACGACGCGGGTAGGACGGACGCCCACCACGGTCATCGTCACGGCGGAAGGACGGACGGTCCCCACCACGGTCGTCGCGACGCGGGTACGAGGGACGGTCGCCACCACGGTCATCACGGCGCGGGTACGACGGACGGTCGCCACCACCGGTGGGACGGCCGCCACGGTCGTCATCACGACGCGGGTACGACGGACGCCCACCACGGTCATCGTCACGGCGGAAGGACGGACGGTCCCCACCACGGTCATCAC
>NZ_JBFRER010000099.1:0-28448 GCF_052114405.1 Streptomyces sp. M-16
CCACACCGCTACGTCCGGACGGGTGTCACTTGACGCAGGCACCTCCAGTGGGTTGCATACGTTCTGTGATCACATACCGGACATCGGGAGCCCTGCCATGGACCCGGTGATCGTCGTCGGCGCGGGCCCGGTCGGACTGTCCCTGTCCCTCGCCCTGGCCGGCCACGGCGTACCCTCCGTCCTCCTCGACGAGGGGCCCGGCAAGGACGAACCCCGGCCCGCCCGTTCCGTCGTCCTGCACGGCGACACCGCCGCGATGGTGCACCGGCTGGGCTGCGCCACCCTGCGCGACGAGGGGGCGCACTTCGCGGCCTGGCGCACCATGAGGCGCCGTCAGGAGATGCGCCGGATCACCTTCGAGGACCGGCCCGCGCCCCTGCACCTCCCGCAGCACGCCCTCACGCGCGGCCTGCGCGACACCGCCGCCGCGCACCCCCTCGTCCAGCTGGTCACCGACTGCAAGCTGGACTCCCTGGAGCAGGACGGCCGCGGGGTCACCGCGCACACCCGGGGCGCCGAAGCCACCTGGTGGCGCGGCAGCCACCTCGTCGGCTGTGATGGGGCCCGCTCCACCGTGCGCAAGCTGCTCGGCATCCGCTTCCCGGGCCGGACCGCCGTGGAACGCCACGCCGTCGCCGCGCTGCGCGCCGAACTGCCCTGGCCCTGCGAGGCCTTGCTGCACCGCAACCCGCCCTCCGGGCCCGAGGAGGTCACCGCCCGGCCACTGCCCGACGGGGTCTGGCGGCTGGACTGGCTGCTGGCCGCGCGCGGCGAGCTGGTCACCCCGGACGCCCTCGTCACCCTCATCCGGGACACCCTCGCGGGGTGGTGCGGGGGCACCACTCCCCCGTACGACCTGATCGACACCGGGGTGCACACCCTGCACCACCGGCTCGCCCGGCGCTGGCGCGACGGCCGCGCCTTCCTCGCCGGGGACGCGGCGCACCTGCTGGGCGCGCTCGGCACCCAGGGCGTCGAGGAGGGGCTGCGCGACGCGGAGAACCTCGCCTGGAAGCTGGCCCTGGCCTGGCACCAGGGCGCCTCCGAGGCCCTGCTCGACAGCTACGAGGACGAGCGGCGCACCGCCGTCGCCGCCCGGCTGCGCGCCGCCGACCAGGCCATGCCCACCCTGCGGGGCGGCGGCGGCCTGCGCACCCTGCTTCCCGGATCCGCGCGTTCCGCCGAGGCCCTGCTCACCGACGGGCACCTGGGTCGGGGCCCGCTCGGCGCGGAGCCGGTGTACGCCCCGCCCGTGGCCGTACGGGAGGTCCCGACGGCGACGGAACCGGGCGGTCCGGTGGCGAACGTACCCGTCACGGCACCCGACGGGGCCACCGTCCCGCTGCGCGACCTGCTGGGGCGGGGCCGGCTGCTGGTCCTGCTCGTCGCCCCGGGCACCGGGGTGTGGGACCGGCGGCACTGGCAGAGCGCCGGGCTGATGCCCCGGCTCGCGGCGGCCGTGAGCGCCCTCCCGGTCCGCACCGAGCTGCTGGTCGCGGACTCCTACCCGGGGGCTCCGGCCCACACCGTGCTCCTCGTCCGGCCCGACGGGCACCTGGCGGCCACCTTCGCCGGGGTCCGTCCGGCGGAGCTGTACAAAGCGGCGGACTCGGTCCGGGCCGGCGCCCCGGACGGCGCCCCCGCGCCGGCTCCCTCCGCCGCTCCCTCCACCACGCCCACAGCCGTGATCGATTGACGCTCCCGGGCACGCGTGGTTCACTCACCGACATGACCGGCAACGACGTACGCCTGTGGCGGAGGGTTCACATGGACCTGCTCCGCTACGCGGGCTGCGTGTGTCGCCCTTCCTGCTGATTCGCCTTCCCTCCGCGCGCCCCGTGCCCCTCCGGGCCCGCGCGCACCTTTCGCGAACTCCCAGGACGGTCATCGCATGTCTGCCCCCGCGCCCACGCACGCCCCAGCCCGCACCGCCGCGCCGACGGCGGCGGAACTGCTCTCCTTCGCCCTGCGCACCGCCGCCGACCCGGCGGTCGTGGACTCCCTGCCGCTGGATCCGGAGGGCCGCACCTGGATCCGGCTCGACGGTCCGGGCGGCAGCGAGGCCTGGCTGATCGGCTGGCCTCCCGGCACCGGCACCGGCTGGCACGACCACGCCGAATCCCGGGGCGCCTTCGCGACCGCGCGGGGCCGGCTCACCGAGCGCTCCCTGGCGGTACGGCTCCCCTCGGAGGGCTGGCAGAGCCTGGAGCTGGCTCCCGGCGTGGACCGCAGCCGCACCCTGGCCGCGGGCGCGGGACGCGGCTTCGGGGAGCACCACGTCCACGAGGTCCTCAACGAGTCCCCGGACGAGCACGCGATCTCGGTCCACGCCTACTACCCGCCGCTGCCGTTGATCCGCCGCTACGGCCGCAGCGGCCCCGTCCTCACCCTGGAGCAGGTCGAGCGCCCGGCGGAATGGCAGTGAGCGCCCCGGTCGGCATCGACGAGCTGCTGGAACGGGTCCGCGCGGGCTACACCCGCATCGCACCGCCGGCCGCCCACGAGGCGTTCCTCGACGGGGCCCTGCTGGTGGACATCCGCTACCAGGCGCTGCGCGAGCGGGACGGGCTGATCCCCGGCGCGGTGGTCGTCGAGCGCAACGAACTGGAGTGGCGGCTCGACCCGCAGGGCTCCCACCGCCTCCCGCAGGCCACCGGTCACGACCTCCCGGTCGTGGTGATCTGCAACGAGGGGTACGCCTCCACGCTGGCCGCGGCCTCCCTGCACGCCCTGGGTCTGCACCGGGCGACGGATCTGACGGGCGGCTTCCAGGCCTGGAAGGCGGCTGGCCTCCCCGTCGTCCCCGCCTGACGCCGGGCCGCCCCATCGGTTTCCGGGCGCCGCCCGGCTCCGTCCGGAGCCCGGCGGCCCGGGGCCACCCCACGATCTCCGAGCCGCTCCGGGAACCCGGTCTCGGACGCGGGTTTCGGACCCGAGGTCGTCTCGGACCCGGGTTTCGGGGCCCGGGATCTCGGACCCGGGGTCGCGGACGCGCGGGTCTCAGGACCCGGGGTCGCGGACGCGCGGGTCTCAGGACCCGGGCCTCAGAGTCCGGGACCCCCCGGGTACCCGAGGTCGTCGGCGTCCTCGCCCTCCGCCTCCAGGGCGCGCCGCACCACCCGCAGGGCCATGCCCTCCGGGTACCCCTTGCGGGCGAGCATCCCGGCGAGGCGCCGGATCCGCTTGTCCCGCTCCAGGCCTCGGGTGGAGCGGAGCTTGCGCTCCACGAGCTCCCGGGCCGTGCACTCCTCCTGCTCGGAGTCCAGCTGCTCCAGCGCCTCCTGCACGAGGGTGGTGTGCACCCCTTTGGTCCGCAGCTCCTGCGCGAGCGCCCGGCGGGCGAGTCCCCGGCCGCGATGCCGGGACTCGACCCAGGCCCCCGCGAAGGCGGCGTCGTCGATCAGGCCCACCTCCTCGTACCGGGAGAGGACCTCCTGCGACACCTCCTCGGGGATGCCCCGCTTCTCCAGGGCGTCCGCGAGCTGGCGCCGGGTCCGCGGCATCCCGGTGAGCAGGCGCAGGCAGATCGCCCGCGCCTGCTCCTCGGGACTCTGGGGCGGCAGCTCCTGGCGGCCCTCACGCCCGCCGCTCGCGCCGCCCCTCTCCTGCTCCCGCACGGGTCAGCTCTTGGCGACGGCGGCCTTGGCCGACGTCTTGGCCTTCGACGCCGGGGCGGGCACGGCGGCCGCGGAGTCGGCCGATGCGGCGGCCGGCTCGTCGCCCGCGGCGGCGTCCTTGCGGACACCCACGCCCAGCTTCTCCTTGATCTTCCGCTCGATCTCGTTGGCGAGGTCGGGGTTGTCCTTCAGGAAGTTGCGGGCGTTCTCCTTGCCCTGGCCCAGCTGGTCGCCCTCGTACGTGTACCAGGCGCCGGCCTTGCGCACGAAGCCGTGCTCCACGCCCATGTCGATCAGGCCGCCCTCGCGGCTGATGCCCTGGCCGTAGAGGATGTCGAACTCGGCCTGCTTGAAGGGGGGCGCGACCTTGTTCTTGACGACCTTGACGCGGGTTCGGTTGCCGACCGCGTCGGTGCCGTCCTTGAGCGTCTCGATGCGACGGATGTCCAGGCGCACCGAGGCGTAGAACTTCAGCGCGCGGCCACCGGTGGTGGTCTCGGGCGAGCCGAACATCACACCGATCTTCTCGCGGAGCTGGTTGATGAAGATCGCGGTGGTCTTGGACTGGTTGAGCGCACCCGTGATCTTGCGGAGCGCCTGGCTCATCAGGCGGGCCTGGAGACCGACGTGCGAGTCGCCCATCTCACCCTCGATCTCCGCGCGCGGCACGAGCGCCGCGACGGAGTCGATGACGATCAGGTCGAGCGCGCCGGAGCGCACCAGCATGTCGACGATCTCCAGCGCCTGCTCGCCGGTGTCCGGCTGGGACAGGATGAGGTTGTCGGTGTCCACGCCGAGGGCCTTGGCGTACTCGGGGTCGAGCGCGTGCTCGGCGTCCACGAAGGCGACGGTGCCGCCGGCCTTCTGCGCGTTGGCCACGGCGTGCAGGGTGAGGGTGGTCTTACCGGAGGACTCCGGCCCGTACACCTCGATCACACGGCCGCGGGGCAGCCCGCCGACGCCGAGGGCGATGTCCAGAGCGGTCGACCCGGTGGGGATGACCTCGATGGGGTCGTTCGGCTTGTCGCCGAGGCGCATGACCGCACCCTTGCCGAATTGCCGTTCAATCTGTGCGAGCGCGGCGTCGAGAGCCTTCTCGCGGTCGGTGCCTGCCATGGGTTCCACCCGGTTTGCTTGAGTCGATCGCTTCACGCCATTGACGCTAACGCCTGCCACTGACAATGCGCTCCCACACCCGTTCCGGCTGTGGATAACCCATCAGAATGGATGTTCGATTTCCCTGTCAAGCGCACCACGCCACCCCCTCCCGGGACGGCGTGACAGAGCACGGCGGGGCCGCCGGCCGCCGGGTGGGGGCGGACGGCGGCCCCGGGGGGCGCGCGGCGGGGATCAGTCGGGGAGGCGGTCCGTGATCCAGCGGGCCAGTTCCTCGGTGATGGCCGTGTGCGCGGTGGTCGTGGACGAACAGCGGAAGTCGTCCAGCTCGCTCTCGTCCGGGCTCAGGGCGTCGATGTCCGCGTACAGGTCGTCCTGCTCCTCTACGTCGCGGACCGCGACCGCGCTGACCGAGGGGACGAAGCACACGTCCTCGTGCCGCAGGTCCGCCTTGCCGCCGAGCTTCTCCATCGCCTCGGCGAGGATCCCGTACGTGTGCAGGGTGCCGCCCGGCGCGCCGTCCATCTCCGGGAAGCCGCTGGTCGTGATGGTCTTCTCGGCCTTGGGGAACCTGCGGTTGAGGTAGGCGACCGTCACGTCGTCGCCCTGGGCCTGGGTGTAGAAGGTGGTGCCCGGGTAGATCCGGTCGATCCGCAGCGCGACCTCGCCGGGCCCCACGTCCGGCAGGCCGACCCCGTCGGCGCGGCCGTTGGCCACGCCGATCTTCGTCGGGATCTGCGGCCAGCCGCCGACCCGGTCCAGGGCCGCCAGGAACTCCGTGCGCTCCGGGGCGACGCCGATCTTGCCGGTGTCCTTGTCGTAGTGCCGCCACAGCATCTGGCGCGCGGCCGGGCTGTTCATCTGCCGCGCGAAGTCGTTCGGGAACGGGATGAAGTGCGAGAACGCCTGCACCCCGACCGGGATGGAAGCGCCGCGGTGCGGGCTGTCGTAGGAGAAGTACAGCCCGGTCCGGTGGTCCATCCGGAGCGTCTCCAGCCTGGCGAGCGCGTAGCGGGTGACGATGCCGCCCATGCTGAAGCCGCCGACGACCAGGCGGGCGTCGCCCACCTGGTCGTCGATGGCCCGCTGGATGGCCGCCTCGGCCGCCTGCGCGTTGTCGAGGATCGACGCGCTGCGCTCCTCGAAGCCGAGCAGGATCACGTCCCTGCCGCGCCGGCGCAGCTCGCTGATGAACGGGAAGCCGCCCTCGAGCCCCTGGTAGAGGACCTCCAGCTTGCTGCGGCCGAGGTTGAAGCCGTCGGCCATGATCACGGGCCGGGTGAGCTGGCGGTTGCCCTCACCGAGGAAAACCCACGCGAAGCCGTTCGGAAGGGTCCACTCCTCATACTCCGGTACCTCGATCGGCGCGGAGGGTTCGGCGGTCAGCGGACCGCCGAGGGTGAACGAACCGACGTTGGGCTCGGCCGTCTCGGACATGGTCGTACTCCTTGTGGGAGGGGTGGGGGGAGACGACGTCATCATGGAGGGCGTTTTGGCCGCTTCACTCCTCTGACCTGCAAGGTTCACCACATTTGATGGAGCGCCCACGGAATCGGTTTAGTGCTCCTGGCATGTGCCTATGGCCTGTTCTCATCGCTCGCCTGTTCCATCCTCCCGGGCGCGGCCGAGGGGCCGGCCCGGCCGCGCGACGCGCGCGACCGGGCGAGCAGCAGCCCGCGCCCGCCGCGCATCAGCTCGTAGAGGCGCCCCTGCTTCAGCTCCACCTCACGCATGCGCCGGCCGACCAGGTCGTGCCCCTCGCCCAGGTCGTAGCGGACCCCGACCGCGGTGATCTGCTCGGTCACGTACCGGTTCACCACCTCGAAGTCCATGAGCTGCGAAACGAACTCCCGCAGCGCCCGCGCAGCCGGATCCGCCCCGAGCAGCACCCCCTGCGCGAGGGTGCTGTCCAGCACGCGGGCGCCCTCCGCGTTGCGTTCCCCCTGTGTTCGTGCAGGTCATAGCTTCGATGGGTGATTCTGCGGCACCGCCCGGGCCGTGCCGCAAGTCCGCCCGGAACGGGCCGGCCCCGCCGACGGTGGTGTCGGCGGGGCCGGGGTGGTGCGGGGGGCAGGCGGGTACGAGCGCTGCCGTAGCTACGGCTTCGGCAGGACGCAGCCGGGGCGGTTCAGGTCGATCTGGTTGCCGGGGCCTATGCAGGGGACGAGGACGTACGTCTCCTGGGCGTAGTTGATGCCCTGGCGGACCGTCACGTTGCCGTTCTCGTCCACCTCGCACGGGTTGTTGTCCGTGCAGCGCTGTCCGTCCTCGTTGCCCGTGTTGTTGACGGCGACGACCTTGCCGGTCGTCGTGTCGATCACCGGGGAGCCGGAGGTGCCGCCGATGGTGTTGCAGGACGAGGTGTAGCGGACCGAGTCCTTCCAGGTCCAGGCGCCCTCCTTGAGGCGGTACGCGAACCCGTCGACGCTGCAGCTGTAGGTGCGCTTCCAGTACCCGGACACCACCTTGATCGACGAACCCTGCGCAGGGTGGGTGTCGTTGAGGGTGAGCGCGTCGATGCCGTACTGGCTCTGGATCTGCGCGTACGTCTTGGTCAGCTGGTACAGCGAGACGTCCGTGTCCGTCATCGTCCCGTACGCGATCTTGCTGGCGCGCAGCGTCGCGACCTTGGAGCCGGAAGCGTTGAGCAGCGAGAACGAGCGGCTGGAGGCGCGGTTGACCAGGACCTCGCCGGCCGCCGGGAAACCGGTCTCCAGGCAGTGCCCGTTGGAGAGGACGAGCGCGGGGTCGTTCGGCTGCGAGGCGGGGGTGCGGACGACCGAGCCGGAACAGTTGCTGAGCGCGACGGTGCCCGCGTACGTGACGGCCACGGCCTGCGGGTTCTTGGCCGTGGCCCGGTCCGTGTCGTGGGGGGCGGAGGCCACGGCCGGCGCCGCCGCCGCTCCGGTGAGGAGCAGGGAGAGCAGGAGGCCGGTGAGAGGCTTGTTCATGTGGGGGTTCCCCTCTGGTGACGAATGCGACCGAAGATCCTTCGGTTGTCATGCGCATTCTCAGTTGACCTGAGTCAACCCACAAGAGGGCCTTGGCAGTTGGCAAACGGGTGCCCGGCCGGTCCGTGGACGCTTCTCACCCCAACCCCTCCCAACGGCCCCCGAGCCGGACACCGGACCCCATACCGGGGCGCAAGGGCCACCGTCACGACCTGGCCGAATAGGGCCTGTTCATGGCCGGTACTCTGCGGTGCCCCCGACGACGGGGGCACCGAGATTCCGCTCAGGAGGACCCATGGCCATCAAGAAGGCCACGATCCAGCAGCAGGTGGCAGACGCCCTCACCCAGGCGAACCCCACCGACCGGCCCATCGTCACCATCCAGGCCATCGCGGGCCCCAGCGTGTGGCTGATGAGCATGCTCGGCCTCATCGGCCAGGCGTTCCTGACCTACTACTTCGTCACGGTGACCGAGCAGGCGGTCGTCCTCCACAAGGCGAGCCGGATGAGCAACCGCCCCCAGGAGATCGTCTTCGCGATACCGCCCGCCCAGGCCGTCGGCACCGTCACCGACGTCAACCGCAACGCCATCTGGAGCTCCTTCCGCATCATGCTCCCCGGCCACGTGAAGCCGACGCGGATGAACGTGCACCGCACCTGGCGGGGCGAGATGGACCAGCTGGTCGGCCTGCTGAACGGGCAGCCCCAGCCCGCCGCCTGACGCCGACCCCGAGCCGACGGGCGGAGGGGACCACGTCCCCAGCCCCCTCCGCCCCCGGCCCCCGGCCCCCCTCACCACCAGTACACGGGATACCTGACGGCCCCCGGCCGCGCCCGCGACGCCGCCATCCCCGCCAGCACCAGCACGACCGCCGCACCGCTCAGCAGCGGCAGGAACCACACCGGGTCCGGCGCCTGGAGCACCACCACCACGGTGGTCGCCGCCGCCGGCGAGTGCGGGGTCCGGGCCAGCGTCATGACCCCCACCGCCACCCCCGCCCCGAGCGCCGCCACCCACGGCGCGCCGCCGAGCAGCGCCAGCGCCAGGTAGCCGACCACCGCGCACAGGAGGTGCCCCGCGACGACACTGCGCGGCTGCGCCAGGGGCAGCGCGGGCACCCCGTAGACGATGGCCGCGCTCGCCGCGATCGGCGGGATCAGTACGGGCTCGCGCAGCAGCGCGCCGATGCCGACGAGCGCCAGCAGTGCCGCGGCCGCCACCCCGCCGCTGACCAGGGCGGTGGCCCGGGCGGGCGCGACCGGCGCGGGTGCCCGCCCGGCGAGCGTGCGCAGGGCGGCCGGCCGGCCGGTGGTCTGTTCGGTAGTCGTGTCCACGCTCATGAACGCCAGGTGTACCGGGCCCCCACATTCCGGCCCTATACGGCACCCCCCGCACCGACTGACAACCGACGGTTGACACACCTCAAACTGTCAACCTAGGGTTGCATTCATGACGAACCCTTCCGTGGAACCCGTGGAACCCGTCCGCATGACCAATCCGGTCCGCCTCGACGACCTGATCGAGGCCATCAAGAAGGTCCACTCCGACACCCTGGAGCAGCTCAGCGGCGCCGTGGTCGCCGCCGAGGCCCTCGGTGACGTGGCGGACCACCTCATCGGCCACTTCGTCGACCAGGCCCGCCGCTCCGGCGCCTCCTGGACCGACATCGGCCGCAGCATGGGCGTCACCCGCCAGGCGGCGCAGAAGCGCTTCGTCCCCAAGGCCGACAAGGAGGGCGACCCCGGCCTCGACCCGAACCAGGGCTTCGGACGCTTCACCCCCCGCGCCCGCAACGTCGTCGTGAGCGCCCAGAACGAGGCCCGCGCGGCCGGCCACACCGAGATCCGCCCCGAGCACCTGGTCCTGGGCCTGCTCGCCGAGCCCGAAGGCCTGTGGATCACGGCCCTCACCGCCCGGCAGCTCACCGCCGCCGACCTCCGCACCGCCGTCACGGCCACCCTGCCGCAACCCTCCGGCGCCCCCGTCCCCGACCTCGTCCCCTTCGACGCGGGCGCCAAGAAGGCCCTGGAGCTCACCTTCCGCGAGGCCCTGCGCCTGGGCCACGGCTACGTCGGCACCGAGCACATCCTGCTCGCCCTCCTCGAACTGGAGGACGGCGACGGCGTGCTGAGCGGCCTCGGACTCGACAAGGCCGAGGCCGAGGCCCGCATCACCGCACTCCTGGCCTCCGTGCTCGACGGGTCCGCGCAGCCGCCGTCGCAGGAGCCGCGTCCGTGACCTCGTAGCGCTTGACGTACGCGCCGAGGAAGGACTGCAGCGTCGCGACGGCCGGGATCGCGATCAGCGCCCCGACCGCGCCCAGCAGGGCGGTGCCCGCGATCACCGACCCGAAGGCCACCGCGGGATGGATGTCCACCGTCCGCGCGGTCAACTTCGGCTGGAGCATGTAGTTCTCGAACTGCTGGTAGACGACCACGAACCCGAGCACGTACAGCGCGTACCACGGGTTGACCGTGAAGGCGATCAGCATCGGCAGCGCGCCCGCCAGGTAGGTGCCGATGGTGGGGATGAACTGGGAGACCAGCCCCACCCACACCGCCAGGGCGGGCGCGTACGGCAGGTCGAGGAACTCGAAGACGACGTAGTGCGCGATGCCGGAGATCAGCGCCATCAGGCCGCGGGAGTACAGGTAGCCGCCCGTCTTGGCGACGGCGATCTCCCAGGCCCGCAGCACCTCGGCCTGCTTCGCGGGCGGCAGCACGGAGCACAGCGCCCGGCGCAACCGGGGCCCGTCGGCGGCGAAGTAGAAGGAGAACAGGCCGACCGTCAGCAGCCTGAAGAGCCCGCCCAGCACGGTGGTGGACACGTCGAGCACACCGGTCGCGCTGTTCTGCACGTACTTCTGGAGCCAGGCGGAGTGCAGCAGGCTGTCCTGGATCTCCAGGCGGGACAGCTCGGTGTGGAAGGTGGCGTTGATCGATTTGATCACCGAATCGAGGTAGCGCGGGAAGCCCTCCACCATGTCGACCATCTGTCCGGCGAGCATCGAGCCGAGCAGCGCGAGGAAGCCCGCCGTCGCGACGAACACCCCGAGGAACACCAGGAAGGTGGCGAGCCCGCGGCGCATGCCGCGGGCCGCCATCCGGGCCACGGCGGGTTCGATCGCGAGCGCCAGGAAGAACGCGATCAGGATGTTGACCAGCAGCCCGATCAGCTGGTGGAAGGCCCAGCTGCCGAGCTGGAAGCAGGCGACCAGGGCCAGTACGAGGACCACCGCGCGCGGCAGCCAGCGCGGCATCCGCGCCTCCGCCCGGCCGGGAGCGGTCCCGGCGGACGCGTCCCCTACGTCCGGGGCCGGCGGTGCGTCCCCGTCGTCGGGGGCCTCCGCGGTCGGGGCGTTCCTCGTCGTCTCATCACTGACTGCCACGCCGCCCAGTCTGTCCCACGCGCTTACCGAACCACGAAACGGTGTTCGCCTCAGCGCAGCGAGGCCGGCACGTCCATCGCCGTGCACACCGCACGCCACACGTCCTTGGTCTCCCAGCCCGCGTCCAGTGCCTGGCGCACGGTGCGTCCGCCGAGTTCCGCCATCACGTGGTCCCGGGCGAAGGACTCCGCGTAGGCCGCACCGAAGTGCTCCGCCATCCGCTCCCAGAAAATCGTCAACCGCATGCCCCCAGTATCCCGCCCGGGAGAGTGCACCCGGCCCGTTGCCCCCCTGCGCCCGCGCCTGGCGCCCTACGGTGGCACGCATGCCTGGAGACGAATCTCCCCCGCCGGCCCCGCTGGCCCGCGCGGAACAGTTCATCTGGCTCACGGCCCGGGTGCTGGAGCAGCGGCGGTTCGCCTTCCACTTCCTCGGCGGGGACGCCGACGCGGTGGACGCCGCCCTCGGCGCGTACCTGGGCGACGACGGCGGCTACGGACACGCGCTCGACCCCGATCTGCGCGGCCCGCTGAGCCAGCCCCTGCACACCGCGCACGCCCTGCGGGTCCTCGACAGCCTCGGCCGCTGCGCCGGCCAGCGCATCGAGCGGCTCTGCCGCCACCTGACCGGGCTCTCCACCCCCGAGGGCGCGCTCCCCCTGGTCCGCCCGGCCCCGCGCGACCATCCCGTGGCGCCCTACCACCCGGTGCGCGACGACCCGCCGGGCGAGCTGCTGACCACGGGCCCCGTCGTCGGGATGCTGCACCGCAACCGGATCTGGCACGCCTGGCTGTTCCGGGCCACCGACTTCTGCTGGGAGCGGATCGAGACGCTGCGCCACTCGCACCCCTACGAGCTCCAGAGTGCGGTGGCCTTCCTCGACGGCGCCCCCGACCGGGCCCGCGCGGCGGCGGCCGCGGACCGGCTGGGGCGGCTGGTGCGCGAGCGGCACCTCGTGGTGCTCGACCCGGATCGGCGCGAGGAGTACGCGCCCGCCCCCGGCTACGCGCCGGGCGAGCTGCTCTTCCCGTACGACTACGCGCGGCGCCCGGAGTCGCTGGCCCGGAGCTGGTTCACCGACGAGGAGATGCGCCGCTCGCTGGACTTCCTCGCGGCGGAGCAGCAGCCGGACGGAGGCTGGCCGGTGCGCCGCCGCGCCTGGGCTCCGGGCAGCTCGCTGGAGCGGCGGCCGATCGCCACCCTGGAGGCCCTGCTGACGCTCAGGGCGTACGGGCGTCCGGTCGGCGCGGTCAGCCCCCCAGCGCCCGGACGCCCGCGGTGACCACCACCGCCGCCCCGACCACCACCAGGAACGGGGCGCGCAGCAGCAGGGCGAGCGCGGCGGCTGCCAGCCCGGCGGCGCGGGCGTCGAGCACCAGCTCGTGGCCGGTGCTGAAGGTCTGCTGGGCGGTGAGCGCGGCGAGCAGCGCGACCGGCAGCAGGCCGGACAGCCTGCGCACCAGGGGCCGCTCCAGGGCCCCGGCGGGCACGAGGAGTCCGGCGAGCTTGACGGCGTAGCAGCCGACGACGGTCACCGCGATGGCGATCCAGACGTTCACGAGCGGCGTCCCTTCATCCACAGCACGGCCGGCGCGGCCAGCGCGGCGATCAGCACGGGCACCCCGGAGGGCAGGACGGGCAGGAAGCCCAGGCCGAGGACCAGGGCCAGGCCCGCTACGGCCCGCTCGGTGGAGGTCTTCAGCATCGGCGCGAGCAGCGCGAGGAACACGGCGGGCCCGGCCGCGTCCAGCCCCCAGGCGGAGGTGTCCCCGATGGCCTCGGCGCCGAGCGCGCCCAGCAGGGTGGTGAGGTTCCACAGCAGGTAGAGGCTGAGCCCGGTGACGGTGAACCCGAGCCGGGCGGCCTTGCGGTCGGGCTGCGCCAGTGCCACGGCGGTGGTCTCGTCGATCACCCAGTGCGCGGCGAAGGGGCGCACGGCCCGGGGCAGCGCGAGCAGCTGGGACAGCCGCAGTCCGTAGAAGGCGTTGCGGGTACCCAGGAAGAAGGCCCCGGCGGCCGCGGTGAAGGGGTTGCCACCCGCCGCGAGCGCGCCGACCAGGGCGAACTGCGAGGCTCCGGTGAAGACGAGCAGGCTCAGCACACAGGCCTGCAGCACGCTGATCCCGGCCCCGGCGGCGGTCACGCCGAAGGCGAATCCCGACAGGCCGACGGCCACTCCCACCCCGAGGGCGTCGCGGACGACGGCGGCCCGCGGCCGCCCGGAGGCCGGTCCCCCGTCGTGGACGGGGGCCTCTCGTATCACCATCTGGTTCTCTCCCACGCCCCGAACGTACGCGGGGCGCGGCGGAGGGTCTTGTACGTTCTTGCACCCGCCGGGCGTCCCCGTGGCCGTGGGCCGGGGCACGGGCGGGCACGGGCGGGCACGGGCGGGGGCAGCGCCCGGACCCCCGCGGGATCTAGCCCGCGGCCCGCTCCCGTCGGTACGCGCCCGGGGGCACCCCGACGATCCGGGTGAAGTGCCGGTTCAGGTGCGGCTGGTCCGTGAAGCCCACGGTGACGGCCGCCTCGGCGGGGGCGGTGCCCGCGTCGAGCAACAGGCGCGCCCTGCGGACCCGGGCGTCGGTGAGCCAGGTGTGGGGCGGCATCCCGTACCGGTCCCGGAAGGCGCGCAGCAGGGCGAAGGGGCTGGTGCCCAGTTCCTCCGCGAGGCGCTCCAGCGAGGGGGGCTCGGCCATCCGCTCCTCCAGCACGCTCCGGGCCCGTTCCGCGTCGGCCGCGCCGGCGCGCCGCGGCGGGCGGGCGGGCAGCGGGCCCGCGTGCCGGCTGAGCATCCGCGCCACGACGCCCCGCAGCAGGGTGTCGGCGGCGAGCGCGTTGCCGGCCTCGGCGGCCCGGTGCACGTCGGTGATGGCCCGCGAGGCCTCCGGGTCGGGGACCATGTCGGAGGTGAAGCCGGGGGTGCCGCGCAGGCTGCCGATCTCGGCGGCGACCTCGGCGATCAGGTCCCGGGAGGGGTAGAGGGTGGCGTACGCCCAGCCCTCGGGCGCCCCGGCGCGCGCGGTGTGCGCCACCTCCGGGTTGATCAGCACCACGCTGCCCGGCCCCGCCCGGACCGTGCCGGAGGGCAGGCCGATCTCCTCGACGCCGCCGGTGACGGCCGCGATGACGTAGCCGTCGTGCGCGTGGCGCGGGAAGGTGTGGCGGACGTAGTGGGCGCGCAGCAGGTCCAGCCCCGGCAACTGCGGGTACTGCCAGTGGCGGGCCCACTCCCGGCGCCCGTCGCGCGTTCCGTCCGTCCCCATGACCCCATTCTGCGCGCCGCCGCCGGGGGCGTCCGCGCAGGTCCGGTGCGTTGTCAGTGGCGGGGTGCACGATGGGGGCATGGCAGGCGCTGCGCTCGACTCGTTCTCCCCCGCGACCCGATCCTGGTTCACGGGGGCCTTCCGTACGCCCACCGCCGCGCAGGAAGGCGCATGGCGGGCGATCGGGGAGGGCTCGGACGTGCTCGTCGTGGCTCCGACCGGTTCCGGCAAGACCCTCGCCGCCTTCCTCGCCGCCCTCGACCGGCTCGCCGCGGACCCGCCGCCCGCCGAGCCGAAGAAGCGCTGCCGCGTGCTGTACGTGTCCCCGCTCAAGGCCCTCGCCGTGGACGTGGAGCGCAACCTGCGCAGCCCCCTGACCGGGATCCGGCAGGAGTCGGCGCGCCTGGGCCTGCCCGAGCCGGACATCCGGGTGGGCATCCGCTCCGGGGACACCCCGCCCGCCGAGCGCCGCGCGCTGGCCGTCAGACCGCCGGACATCCTGATCACCACCCCGGAGTCGCTGTTCCTGATGCTGACCTCGGCGGCCAGGGAGGCGCTGGCGGGGGTCGAGACGGTGATCCTGGACGAGGTGCACGCCGTCGCGGGGACCAAGCGCGGGGCGCACCTGGCCCTGTCGTTGGAGCGGCTGGACGAGCTGCTGCCGCGCCCGGCCCGCCGGATCGGGCTGTCGGCGACGGTCCGGCCGGTGGAGGAGGTCGCCCGGTACCTCGCCCCGCGCGGCCGGGTGGAGATCGTGCAGCCCCCCTCGGACAAGGAGTTCGACCTGTCGGTGGTCGTGCCCGTCGAGGACATGGGCGAGTTGGGGGGCTCCCCCGCCACCGAGGGCCGCGAGGGCGGTGACAAGCCGTCGATCTGGCCGCATGTGGAGGAGCGGATCGCGGACCTGGTGCAGGCCCACCGTTCGACGATCGTGTTCGCCAACTCCCGCCGTCTCGCGGAGCGGCTCTGCAACCGGCTCAACGAGATCGCCTACGAGCGGGCCGTGGGCGAGGCCCTGCCCCCGGGGGCGCCGCCCGCCGAGATCATGGCCCAGTCCGGCGCGGCCCACGGGGCGCCTCCCCTGCTGGCCCGCGCGCACCACGGCTCGGTGTCCAAGGAGCAGCGGGCCCTGGTCGAGGAGGACCTGAAGGCGGGCCGGCTGCCCGCCGTGGTCGCCACGTCCAGCCTGGAACTCGGCATCGACATGGGCGCGGTGGACCTGGTGGTCCAGGTGGAGTCGCCGCCCTCGGTGGCCTCCGGCCTCCAGCGCGTGGGCCGCGCCGGGCACCAGGTGGGCGCCGTCTCCACGGGGGTGGTCTTCCCCAAGTACCGCGGGGACCTGGTCCAGGCGGCCGTGGTCACCGAGCGGATGCGCACCGGGGCGATCGAGTCCCTGCGCATCCCCTCCAACCCGCTGGACGTCCTCGCCCAGCAGCTGGTCGCGATGACGGCGATGGACACCTGGCAGCTGGACGACCTCCTCGCCCTGGTACGGCGGGCGGCGCCCTTCGCGGCGCTGCCGGAATCGGCGTTCACGGCGGTGCTGGACATGCTGGCGGGCCGCTACCCCTCCGACGCCTTCGCGGAACTCAGACCCAGGGTGGTCTGGGACCGGGTGGCGGGGACGGTCACCGGCCGCCCCGGCGCCCAGCGGCTCGCGGTCACCTCCGGGGGGACCATCCCCGACCGCGGACTCTTCGGAGTCTTCCTCGCCGGCTCGGACCCCAAGAAGGGCGGCGGCCGGGTCGGCGAGCTGGACGAGGAGATGGTCTACGAGTCCCGCGTGGGCGACGTGTTCACCCTGGGCACCACCTCCTGGCGCATCGAGGACATCACCCGCGACCGGGTCCTGGTCACCCCGGCCCCCGGGGTACCGGGCCGGCTGCCGTTCTGGAAGGGCGACCAGCTGGGCCGTCCCCTCGAACTGGGCCGTGCGGTCGGCGCGTTCCTGCGCGAGCTGGGCGGGCTCAGCGAGGAGGACGCCCGGCTGCGGCTGCTGACGGCCGGCCTGGACGCCCGCGCGGCGCAGAACGTCCTCGCCTACCTCGCCGAGCAGCGCGAGGCCTGCGGCCACGTACCGGACGACCGGACCATCCTGGTCGAGCGGTTCCGCGACGAACTGGGCGACTGGCGGGTGGTGGTCCACTCCCCCTTCGGCGCCCAGGTGCACGCCCCCTGGGCGCTGGCGCTCGGTGCCCGCCTCGCCGAGAAGTACGGCATGGACGCCCAGGTCATGCACGCCGACGACGGGATCGTCCTGCGCCTGCCGGACGCCGACCTGCTCTCCGTGGACCTCCTCGACCACGACCCCTCGCGCCC
Organism: Streptomyces sp. M-16; assembly: GCF_052114405.1. Classification (NCBI taxonomy): domain Bacteria; kingdom Bacillati; phylum Actinomycetota; class Actinomycetes; order Kitasatosporales; family Streptomycetaceae; genus Streptomyces; species Streptomyces sp. M-16. The sequence continues at coordinate 16,656 of NZ_JBFRER010000099.1, forward strand.
CGCGGACTTCGCGTTCGACGACGAACAGGCGCCGCTCGGCGCGGCCGACGTCGTCTTCGAGCGGGGCGAGGTCAGCGGGATCGTCACCGACCAGGTCGGCGGGTCGGCCCTGTTCGCCTCCCGGTTCCGCGAGTGCGCGGCCCGCGCGCTGCTGCTGCCGCGCCGCAGTCCGGGCAAGCGCACCCCGTTGTGGCAACAGCGCCAACGGGCCTCGCAACTGCTCCAGGTGGCCTCGGAGTTCGGCTCGTTCCCGATCGTGCTGGAAGCCGTACGGGAGTGCCTCCAGGACGTCTTCGACGTGCCGGGCCTGACGGAGCTGATGGGGGACATCGAGGCGCGGCGCGTGCGCATGGTCGAGGTGACCACCCCCGAGCCCTCCCCCTTCGCCCGCTCCCTCCTGTTCGGGTACGTCGCCCAGTTCCTCTACGAGGGGGACTCGCCGCTCGCCGAGCGGCGCGCGGCGGCGCTCTCGCTGGACTCCCGGCTGCTGGCCGAGCTCCTGGGCCAGGCCGAGCTGCGCGAACTGCTCGACGCCGAGGTGCTGGAGGAGCTGGAGCGGGAGCTGCAGTGGCTGACCGCCGACCGCCGGGCCAAGGACGCCGAGTCCGTGGCCGACCTGCTGCGCCTGCTGGGCCCGCTGACCGACGCCGAACTGGCGGAGCGGGGCGCCGAGCCCGGATGGGCCCCCGGCCTGGCGGCGGCCCGCCGGGCGATCCGGGTCCGGATCGGCGGCGCGGACCACTGGGCGGCGATCGAGGACGCCGGCCGATTGCGGGACGCTCTGGGCACGGCCCTGCCGGTGGGGGTCCCGGAGGCGTTCACCGAGCCGGTCAAGGACCCCCTCGGCGATCTGCTGGCCCGCTACGCGCGCACCCACGGCCCGTTCACTACCGCCACCGCCGCCGCCCGCTTCGGCCTGGGCACGGCGGTGACGGAGGGCGCCCTGCACCGGCTCGCGGCGCCGGGCCGGCTGGTGCAGGGCGAGTTCCATCCGGCGGGCATCGGCCAGGAGTGGTGCGACGCCACGGTGCTGCGCAGGCTGCGGCGCCGCTCGCTGGCCGCGCTCCGCCAGGAACTGGAGCCCGTCCCGCCGGCCTCGCTGGCCACCTTCCTGCCCCAGTGGCAGCACCTGGGCGGCGGGCTGCGCGGTATCGACGGCCTGGCCCGCGCCATCGAGCAGCTCCAGGGCGCGCCGGTGCCGGCCTCGGCCCTGGAGCGGCTGATCCTGCCCTCGCGGGTCGCCGGGTACTCCCCGGCGCTGCTGGACGAGCTGACCACGACGGGCGAGGTGGTGTGGGCGGGAGCCGGCGCCCTGCCGGGCAAGGACGGCTGGATCTCCCTCTACCTGGCGGAGGCGGCCCCCCTGCTACTGCCCCCGGCGCACCCTCTGGAGCCGTCCCCGCTGCACCAGGGGGTGCTGGAGGCCCTCTCCTCCGGGCGGGCCCTGTTCTTCCGGCAGCTGGCGCAAGAGGTCCGCGGCGGGCTCCCGGACGCCTCCGACCTGGAGCTGTCCTCGGCCCTGTGGGACCTGGCCTGGTCGGGCCGCGTGACGAACGACACCCTGGCCCCGCTGCGCTCCCTGCTCGGCTCGGGCCGCACGGCGGGGGCCACCGCGCACCGCGCCCGCCGTACGGTGCCGCGCGGCCGGTACGGGACCCTGAGCGCCACCGTCTCCCGTACGGGCCCGCCCACGGTCTCGGGCCGCTGGTCACTGCTGCCCCCGCCCGCCCCCGACCCGACGCACCGGGCGCACGCGCTGGCCCGGACCCTGCTGGACCGGCACGGCGTGGTCACCCGCGGGGCGGTGGCGGCGGAGGGGGTCGAGGGCGGGTTCAGTGCGGTGTACCGGATCCTGTCCGCGTTCGAGGACAGCGGGCAGGCCAGGCGGGGGTACGTGGTGGAGGGCCTGGGCGCGGCCCAGTTCGCGATGGACGGCGCGGTGGACCGCCTGCGGGCCGCCGAGCGGACCCCGCCGCCGCTGGCCGCGGTGGTGCTGGCCGCGGCCGATCCGGCGAACGCGTACGGGGCGGCCCTGGGCTGGCCGGAGCCCCCGGCCGGCGCCACCCACAAGCCGGGCCGCAAGGCGGGCTCCCTGGTGGTCCTGGTCGACGGCGAGCTCACCCTCTACCTGGAGCGCGGCGGCAAGACCCTGCTGGCCTGGCCGGAGGCCGACGATCCGCGCCTCGCGGCGGCGACGTCCGCCCTGGTGACCGCCTCCCGCGCGGGCACCCTCCCGGACCTGACGGTGGAACGCGTCAACGCCGCCCCGGCCCTGACCTCCCCGCTCGGCAGGTCCCTCGAAGCGGCCGGCTTCCACGCGACCCCACGGGGGCTGCGCCTGCGCAACTAGGCCGCCCCTCGCGGGGAAACGGCTTGGACTCGCTCCAGTCTCGACTCGGCCACGTATGTCTTGGCCATGTCACGAAACCGCTGCCAACCGCTCCTGAGCTGGCCCTGACGCTTATCCATGCCTTATCAAGATGATCACAGGCACCGCATTGGCGGTGCACAGTCATGGGGGAGAAGAAAAGTGAGCACCATCAGCATGCGCAAGACCACCGTGATCGCGGCCGGCCTCGCGGTCGCCGCGAGCCTGGTCCTGACGGGCTGCAAGGACGGCAACGAGGAGGTCGCCCCGGCGGCCCCGTCCGCCCCGGCGGGCCAGCCCTCGCAGCCGGCGGGCCAGCCCTCCGGCTACGCCAGCTCCCCGGCCGGCTCCCCGTCCGCGGGCGGCTACGACGGCTCCACCGGCGCGCCCGCGGCAGGCGGCAGCGGCGCGGTGGCCAAGTCGGGCCAGGCCTTCAAGATCGGCGAGGCGGCGACGGTCCCGTTCAGCTACGGCAGCAACAAGGGCGGCCAGATCGCCCTCACCGTCACCGGTGTCGAGGCGGGCAGCCCGGCCGACCTGTCGACGCTGAACGTCGCCGACAAGGTGAAGGGCAAGACCCCCTTCTACATCCGTTACACGGTCAAGAACACCGGCACGACGGACCTGTCCTTCGCCAGCGTCGGCCACATGAAGGGTCTGCTCGACGGCGGCAGCGAGTCCGACACCCTGCTCGTCGCCGGCAAGTTCGACAAGTGCCCGGCCGAATCCCTGCCGAAGGGCTTCACCAACGGCCAGACCCAGACCGGCTGCGCCATCGCCCTCGCGCCGACCGGGACCAAGGTCACCGGCGCCGAGTACTGGGGCGACCCGTACAACAACCTCGCCTCCCCGCCCCAGAAGGGCCTCACCTGGAAGTGATGAGCGGCCCGTCGGGCCCTCACGCCTCCTGATCCGCGAACCCCCTGCGGCGGCCACCCCGCCCGGGGGGTTCCGCGTTCCCCGGCCGGACGGCGCGACAATGGCCGCATGCCCGAAGGAGACAGCGTCCACCGCGTCGCGGCCCGTCTGCACGCCGCGCTCGCGGGCAAGCCCCTCACTCACGCGGACCTGCGCGTCCCCCGCTTCGCCACCGCCGACCTCACCGGGCACACGGTCCTCGACGTCACCCCGCGCGGCAAGCACCTGCTGACCCGCCTCGACGGCGGCCTCACCCTCCACAGCCACCTGCGCATGGACGGCGCCTGGTACGTCTTCGCCCCGGGCCAGAAGTGGCGCGGCGGCCCCGCCCACGAGATCCGGGCGATCCTGGCCAACGCCGACGCCACCGCCGTCGGCTACCGCCTGCCCGTCCTCGAACTGCTCCGCACCGCCGACGAGGACCGCGTGGTGGGCCACCTCGGCCCCGATCTGCTCGGCCCCGACTGGGACCCCGACAGAGCCGCGGCCAACCTCCTCGCCGACGCCGCACGGCCCCTGGGCGAGGCCCTGCTCGACCAGCGCAACCTGGCGGGCATCGGCAACATCTACAAGGCCGAGCTCTGCTTCCTCGCCCAGGTCACCCCCTGGACCCCGGTCGGGGACCTCCCGGATCCGCCGGCCACCCTCCCCCGCCTGGCCGCCGCCGCGCAGCGGCTGCTGGCCGCGAACACCGGCGACCCCGCACGGCCCCGGCGCCGCAACACCACCGGCAGCCGCCGCCCCGGCCGGGAGCTGTTCGTCTACGGCCGCGCCCACCGTCCCTGCCTGCGCTGCGGCACCCCGGTGCGCGAGGCCGCCCAGGAGGGCCGCCCGGCGTACTGGTGCCCCCGCTGCCAGCCGGGTCCGGCCCCCACCCCGGATCCGGCCCCGGACCCGGCCCCGGACCCGACCCCGACGGACTAGTTGACGGGTCGTCAGATCCGCTCGTACGGTCCCTGCATGCCCACACCCAGCCCGTACGACCTCACCGGCCGCACCGCGCTCGTCACCGGAGCCGCGAGCGGGATAGGCCGCGCCACAGCCCTCCTCCTCGCCCGCGCCGGCGCCGTCGTGCACTGCGCGGACCGCGACGAGCCGGGCCTCGCGGAGACCGCCGCTCTGATCACCAAGGGCGGCGGCACCGCCACCGCCCACCCCCTCGACGTCACCGACCGCGCCGCACTGCGGGCCGCCGTCGCCGCGGCCGGGCCCCTGGACATCACCGCCGCCATCGCCGGCGTGATGCACACCAGCAGCGTCCTGGAAACCACCGACGAGGACCTCGACCGGATCCTGGACATCAACTTCAAAGGGGTGCTGCGCACCTGCCAGGAGGCCGTCAGCGCCATGATCGCCGCCGGCCGCCCCGGCTCGGTGGTCACCATGGCCTCCGGCGCCGTGGACGCCGCCCAGCCGGGGCTGCTCTGCTACAGCGCGGCCAAGGCCGCCGTGGTCCAGCTCACGAAGACCCTCGCGACCGAGGCCGGCCCGCACGGCATCCGCGTCAACGCCGTCGCACCGGGATGGATCCGCACCCCCATGACCGGCCGGCACGGCTCCGAGGTCCAGCAGCGGACGGAGGAGGCCATGGTCCGGATGTCCCCGCTGCGCCGGGTCGGGGAGCCCGAGGACATCGCCCAGGCGGTGCTCTACCTGGCCTGCGACGCCTCGTCCTTCATGACGGGCCAGATCCTTCGTCCGAACGGCGGAGTATCGATGCCCTGGTGAGCCCCTTCCCCGCCCCGGCGACCGACGCCCCGGCCGCCCCCGCCGCCGCCGCCCGGGCCCTGCGTACGGGTATCTGCCCCGTGCAGTGGACCGGCAGCAGCCCCAGCCCCCATCCGCCCACCGCGACGGCGCCCTCCACGGGCCCGGCGGCCTCCGGCACCAGCGCGAGCCGCAGCACGGCCCACCACCACAGGACGCCCACCGCCAGGGCGAGGGGTATGAGCAACCGCCGCACGGCCACCTCCACGGGGTACCCCCGGACGGAGTCTGGGGGAGGGCCGGATCCCGGACGCGCCCATCCTCCCGCAGGACCGTGGCCCCCGCACCCAGAACGCCCGCCGCGTCGTCCTGCCGGCCCCCGGACGGCAAAGAGCCCCGGCCGGTGCTCACGCACCCTCCGGGGCTCCCGCCACGCTCACATGCTTGACTCGCGCTCAAGCGGCGACGACGTTCACCGCTTCCACGGGTGCCTTGATGGTCACCCGCTCCGGTCCGCCCGTGACCGAGGCCACGGAAACCGAATTGAGCATCGGGCGCACCGGTGTCGGCACCGGTTCGCTTGCGGCGGCCGACTGCGCAAGCTCCGCCAGCGACAGCTCGTCACTGACTTCGCGCATCAGCTCGGACATCCGTACGTCCAACGCGTCGCAGATCGCGGAGAGCAGCTCGGAGGATGCCTCCTTCTGCCCCCGCTCCACCTCGGAGAGATAGCCGAGCGAAACTCGGGCGGACGAGGAGACTTCGCGCAGAGTACGGCCCTGGCGCTGGCGCTGCCGACGCAGCACGTCACCCAGCAGGCGACGGAGCAGAATCATCGGTGGCTCCCTCCTCTGACCGTGTAGCCGTAACCTTCACGCCCCACCGTACCGCCTCGCGCCGCGGCCGTGCGGGGAGCGATGTCGTGTTCACTCAGGGCTGCAAACATCAAATCCCCCCGTTCCGTTCCGTATCCTGCCCCCGCAGATTCTCGCGGAGTTCGCTTGAGAGGAGTTCGAGCACTGTCCGTGCACTCTCCCTACGAATTTCCGCCCGGGAGCCGTTCAACCGCAGCCGGGCCGTTTTCCTGCCCGCCGGACCCGCCACGGCGATGAAAACCGTGCCCACGGGCTGTCCGTCCTGAGGGTCCGGACCGGCCACTCCGGTGGTCGCGATCCCCCACGAGGCCCCCGTCAGGCGGCGCACTCCGGCCGCCATCTCGGCTGCGACCTGCGCGTTCACCGCGCCTTCGGCCGCGAGCAGCGCCGCGTCCACCCCGAGGACGCGGTGCTTGAGTTCAGTGGCGTACGCCGTGACCGAGCCGAGGAAGGAGCGCGAGGCCCCCGGCACCGCCGTGATCTCGGCGGCGACCAGGCCGCCGGTCAGCGACTCCGCCACCGCGAGCGTCTGGTCACGCTCCGCAAGCATCCGCAGCACGTCCCCGGCCACGCCGGCCGTGCCCGCCGCGTCTTCCGCCGCTCCGGAGGTCTCCGGAGCGTCCCCCGCCCCGTACGTCACTTCGCGGCCCGCTCCTTGGCCAGTCCGGCCCGGCGCAGCACCACGGCCTGCCGGACGTAGTCCAGGCCGGTGACCACGGTCAGCACGACGGCGATCCCCATCACCCAGAACCGCATGGTCGCCAGCGGCCCGGTCAGGGCGAGCACGTACATGCCCACGGCGGTGCCCTGGGCCAGGGTCTTGAGCTTGCCGCCCCGGCTGGCCGGAATCACTCCGTACCGGATCACCCAGAAGCGCATCAGCGTGATCCCGAGCTCACGCCCGAGGATCACCCCCGTCACCCACCAGGGCAGGTCGCCGAGCCAGGACAGACACACCAGAGCCGACCCCATGATCGCCTTGTCGGCGATGGGGTCGGCGATCTTCCCGAAGTCCGTGACCAGGTTGTACGTCCGGGCCAGATGCCCGTCGAAGATGTCCGTGATCATGGCGACGGCGAAGGCCGCCCAGGCCAGCGCCCGCCAGACGGGGTCGTAGCCCCCGTCGGCGAGCAGCAACAGGACGAATCCCGGCACGAGCACGAGCCGGATCATCGTCAGGATGTTGGCGATGTTCCAGAGGCTGGCCTGATTGACGGCCGCAGTCCCGAGCTTCGCGCCGGGCGCGGGCCGGCGGCCGGTCCCGCCCGCCGCCGATGCCGGGACTCCGGTCATCCGGCCTCCTCCTCAAGCTCCAGGTCCAGGGGCTCCGCCACCAGGTCCACACCCAGGGTTCCGACCACCTTGGCCGTGACGATACGCCCCGGCACCAGGCCCGTGCCGTCCGTGAAGACCACCTGCCCGTCCGTCTCGGGCGCCTGGTGGGCGGCGCGCCCGTAGGCGCCCTCGCCCTCCTCGGCCTCGTCCAGCGGGACGACCGTTTCGACGAGCACCTCCAGGGTCTCCCCGATCCGCTCCTCGGCGCGCTGGGAGGTGAGCTCCTCGGCGAGCCGCTGCATGTGCGCGAGGCGCTCGGCGATGGTGTCCGCGTCCAGCTTGTTCTCGTAGCCGACGGCTTCGGTACCGTCCTCGTCGGAGTAGCCGAAGACGCCGATGGCGTCGAGGCGGGCGTGGGTGAGGAAACGCTCCAGCTCGGCGAAGTCCGACTCCGTCTCGCCGGGGAAGCCGACGATGAAGTTGGACCGGACGCCGGCCTGCGGGGCCTTGCTGCGGATGGTGTCCAGCAGCTCCAGGAAGCGGTCGGTGTCACCGAAACGGCGCATGGCGCGCAGCACGTCGGGGGCCGAGTGCTGGAAGGACAGGTCGAAGTACGGCACGACCTTGGGGGTCGAGGTGAGCACGTCGATCAGTCCGGGCCGCATCTCGGCGGGCTGGAGGTAGCTGACGCGGACGCGCTCGATGCCGTCCACCTCGGCCAGCTCGGGCAGCAGGGTCTCCAGCAGGCGGATGTCGCCGAGGTCCTTGCCGTACGAGGTGTTGTTCTCGGAGACCAGCATGATCTCCTTGACGCCCTGCTCCGCGAGCCAGCGCGTCTCGCCCAGCACGTCGCTGGGGCGCCGGGAGATGAAGGAGCCCCGGAAGGACGGGATGGCGCAGAAGGAGCACCGCCGGTCGCAGCCGGAGGCGAGCTTGACCGAGGCGACCGGGCTCTTGTCGAGCCGGCGGCGCAGCGGGGCGCGCGGACCCGAGGCGGGCGCGAGGCCCTCGGGGAGGTCCGCCGGGGCGGCCTCGGGCTCCTGGGCGTGTCCGGGCAGGGCCACGGCGGTGTCCTGGCGTTCCGCCGGGCTGATCGGCAGCAGCTTGCGCCGGTCGCGCGGGGTGTGGGAGGCGTGGATGCCCCCGTTGAGGATCGTCTGGAGGCGGTCGGAGATGTCGGCGTAGTCGTCGAAGCCGAGGACCCCGTCGGCCTCGGGGAGCGCTTCGGCGAGTTCCTTGCCGTAGCGCTCGGCCATACAGCCGACGGCGACGACGGCCTGGGTCTTGCCGTGATCCTTGAGATCGTTGGCTTCCAGCAGGGCGTCTACGGAGTCCTTCTTGGCGGCTTCGACGAAGCCACAGGTGTTGACGACGGCTACGTCCGCGTCGGCGGCGTCCTCGACGAGCTCCCAGCCATCCGCCGCCAAGCGGCCTGCGAGCTCCTCCGAGTCCACCTCGTTACGGGCGCAGCCAAGAGTGACAAGGGCGACGGTACGGCGTTCGGGCATGGACTCAAGACTACTTCGTCCGGACGCGGGCCCCCGCCCAAGTCCCCCCAGAACAAGATCCCCGGGGCCGGCGGCAGGTGCCGCACGGGATCCCGGGGATCTGGAACTTTCTATTCCGTGCTGGTCAGCCCGCCTGGGCCTGGCCCTGGCGCGGGTCGTCCTTGGTGTAGGTGAGACGTTCCACCTGACCGGCCTGGAAGCGCTCCTTGATCTCCTTGCCGTTCACGAACAGCTTGACGACCCCGGCGTCGCCGAGCACGAGGTCCACGGACTCCTTGTCCGTGAAGGTCTTCGACTCGCCCTGCGCGAGGGTTCCGTCGAAGAGCAGCCGGCCGCTGTGGTCCTTCGCGGAGATCCAGCTCTCGCCGGTGTCGGCCGTCAGGACGACGGTGACGAGGTCCTTGGGGGCCGCGGCGATGGCGCTGTCGGAGGGCTCCGGCTTGGGCGCCGACGGGGTCTGCTGGGGCTGGGCGGCCGGCTTGCCCGCGGGCTGCTTGGGTGCGGGCTTGGGGGCGGCGGAACCTTCCGCCACCGGTCGCTTGGCCTGACCGTCGCCGCCGCTGAAGGCGGTGAAGCCGACGAAGCCGATCACGGCGACGATGGCGGCGACCATGGCGGCGGTCCAGTTGGGCCGCTGCCGTTCGGGTCGGATCCGCTCGGCTTCGAACATCGGCGCGGCGGGGGTGGGTGCCGGCCGGCCGCCGTGGGCCGCGTCGTAGCTCTCGACCAGGGGTGCCGGATCGATGTGCACGGCGCGGGCGAGCGTACGGATGTGACCGCGGGCGTAGACGTCGCCGCCGCACCGCGTGAAATCGTCCTCTTCGATCGCGTGCACGATCGGGATGCGCACGCGGGTGGTGGAACTGACCTCGTCGACTGTCAGCCCGGCGGCGATCCGGGCCTTCTTGAGGGCCGTCCCGATGGACGGTCCTTCGACGGAAGGTTCGACGATGCGGTCCTCGGACCGGCCGTCGGTCGAAGGACGCTCTTCTTCGGGGGAGTTGGAGTTGCCGATGGACACGAGGGCGCCTTTCGAGCGTGTAGCCACCTGCTGGCTTCCCAGTCTAGGGGGGTGACGAAAGGGTGGGGCAACCGGAGGGGTGCACTCCCTACGCCATCCGAATGGCTTCGGGAACACCCGCCGCTGCCTCCCTCAACTTGACGCACGCCGGGGGGAAACGGTTGCCCGCCGATCCCATACGGTCGGGTGAGCCGGACGGACCCCCGTTCTAGGGGGCGTCCTGGCCTCGGATCACCGCGAGGATCGCGTCGAGTTCGTCCGGTTTGACCAGGACGTCACGCGCCTTGGAGCCCTCGCTCGCACCGACCACGCCCCGGGACTCCATCAGGTCCATGAGCCGACCGGCCTTCGCGAAGCCCACGCGCAGTTTGCGCTGGAGCATGGAAGTGGAGCCGAACTGGGTGGAGACCACCAGCTCTGCCGCCTGGCACAACAGGTCGAGGTCGTCGCCGATCTCCTCGTCGATCTCCCTCTTCTGCTTCTGCCCGACGGTCACGTCGTCCCGGAAGACGGGCGCCATCTGGTCCTTGCAGTGCTGCACGATCCCGGCGATCTCGTCCTCGGTGACGAAGGCGCCCTGGAGGCGGACCGGCTTGTTCGCCCCCATCGGCAGGAACAGTCCGTCACCCTTGCCGATCAGCTTCTCGGCGCCGGGCTGGTCCAGGATGACCCGGCTGTCGGCGAGCGAAGAGGTGGCGAAGGCGAGCCGCGAGGGCACGTTCGCCTTGATCAGGCCGGTGACCACGTCCACCGAGGGCCGCTGGGTGGCGAGCACCAGGTGGATGCCGGCCGCGCGGGCGAGCTGGGTGATGCGGACGATCGAGTCCTCGACGTCGCGCGGGGCCACCATCATCAGGTCGGCGAGCTCGTCGACGATCACCAGCAGGTACGGGTACGGGCTCAGCTCCCGCTCGCTGCCCGGCGGCAGCTTGATCTTGCCGTCCCGGATCGCGCGGTTGAAGTCGTCGATGTGCCGGTAGCCGAAGGCCGCCAGGTCGTCGTAGCGCAGGTCCATCTCGCGCACCACCCACTGGAGGGCCTCGGCCGCCCGCTTGGGGTTGGTGATGATCGGCGTGATCAGGTGCGGGATGCCCTCGTACGCGGTGAGCTCGACGCGCTTGGGGTCGACGAGCACCATCCGCACGTCCTCCGGCGTCGCCCGCACCATGATCGAGGTGATCAGGCAGTTGATGCAGGAGGACTTGCCGGAGCCGGTGGCACCGGCGACCAGCACGTGCGGCATCTTCGCGAGGTTCGCCATGACGTAGCCGCCCTCGACGTCCTTGCCGAGCGCGACCAGCATCGGGTGGTCGTCCTCGGCGGCGTCGGCCAGGCGCAGCACGTCGCCGAGGTTGACCATCTCCCGGTCGGTGTTCGGGATCTCGATGCCGACCGCCGACTTGCCGGGGATCGGGCTGATGATCCGTACGTCGGGCGAGGCCACGGCGTAGGCGATGTTCTTCGCCAGCGCCGTGATCCGCTCGACCTTCACGGCTGCGCCGAGCGTCACCTCGTAGCGGGTGACCGTCGGGCCCCGGGTGAAGCCGGTGACCTGCGCGTCGACCTTGAACTCGGTGAAGACGTTCGTCAGCGCGGCGACGACCGAGTCGTTGGCGGCGCTGCGGGTCTTGCCGGGCCCGCCCTTCTCCAGCAGGTCCAGCGAGGGCAGCGCGTACGTGATGTCCCCGCGCAGCTGGAGCTGTTCGGCGCGGGGCGGCAGCGGCTGGGCCTCCGGCGGGGCCTTCGTCAGGTCGGGCACCGACAGGGTCCCGGAGGCCGCGGCGGTGCGCTCGTGCGGCGCTTCGGCCCCGGCCGGGACGACGGGCGCGACGGAGGCGGCGGAGGCGGCAGAGCCGGAGGCGGCGGCCGCGGGCCGCTCCTCTCGGGCGGGCGGCACCGGAGCGGTGACCTCGACGCCCTCGCGCCCCACGGAGAGCCCCTGGGTGAGGTCGGCGACCAGCGGGGACGGGGGCAGACCCCCGTAGACCACCCCGTCCAGCGCGGCGGCGGCCGCCGCGGCCACGTCGACCGCGTCCATCTCCCGCCCGCCGGGCCGTGAGGCGGTGCGCCGCGGCCTGCGCCGCCGGGCCAGCGCCGCCTCCTCGGCGGCGTCGGCGGGAT
>NZ_JBFRER010000100.1:0-28390 GCF_052114405.1 Streptomyces sp. M-16
CCTCGGTCCCGACGCCCCAGAGCCCGCCCGGTCCCGCCGCCGACCCGCTTCCCTCCCCCACCGCCCCCTCGCCGTCGCCCGCGCCCGCCGCCCCCACCCGGGCACCGGCCGGGCCCGTCCTCGCGCCCGCCACGGCCGGGGTCGGCCAGGACTTCGACGGGGTCCCGGCCGTCGGCCGGATGTACGTCATGAAGGGCGCCGGGGCCTACTTCTGCACCGCCAGCGTGGTCTCGTCCCCGGGCCGCAACCTGGTGCTGAGCGCGGGGCACTGCCTGCTCGGGTCGGACACCCGCCAGGTGGCCTTCGTACCGCGCTACACCCGCGCGACGCCCCAGCCGTACGGCATGTTCCCGGTCCTGCGCGATTCCGCGGGCCGCTCCGAGGTGTGGATCGACCAGCGCTACAAGACCCAGGGGGCGGAGAAGGCGGCCACCCTGGACGTGGCCTTCGCCGCCGTCGGCCCGAACGCCGCCGGCCGCGCGGTGGAGAACGCCGTCGGCGGCAACCGCCTCCTCACCGGAGCCACGTTCACCCACGCGAAGGTGACCCTGATCGGCCATCCCGCGTCGGCGGCCCGCCCGCGGGTGTGCGTCAACCGCACGACCAAGTTCACCAGCACCGACCCGAAGAGCCCTGGTTCGTTCCTGCGCATCGACTGCACCGGCTACCCGGGCGGGACCAGCGGCGGCCCCTTCATCACGCGCTTCGACGACCGCACCCGGACCGGCGACGTGATCGGGGTGATCGGCGGCTGGAAGACGGGCGGGCCCACCGCCGACACCTCGTACAGCTCCTACTTCGGCGCCGAGATCAGGAAGCTGTACCAGGCGGCGGTTGCCGGGGCGAAGGGGGCGTGAGCACCCGCACCCAGCGGGTGCGGCGCGGGTTGCCGACCGTACGCGCGATCACCGGCACCCCCTCGGCGCCCAGCAGGTCGGCGGGGGCCAGCGCGAGCTGACGGCGCAGGTCGGCGAGGGCCGCGTGCACGGGCGCGAGGATGACCTCGGCCCGCGGGTGGATGTGCGCGAGGGCGTGCGCGGTGGTCTCGATGGTCTCGGCGGCGTCCTCGGCGGCGGTCCGGCTCCACCCGCCGGGCTCGTCGCCGCTCCAGGGCACGACGGCGTCGTAGAGGTGGCAGGCGGCATCGGCCGCGGCGTCGGCCCGTTCCCCGACGCCCGGCGCCGCGATGGTCGGCAACAGCTCCATGCCCGGTCAACGAGCGGAGCCCGCCGGGGGAACGAACCCGGCGGCTACCGGATCCGCCGGGCCACGGCGTGCGCGCCCGCGGCGGTCGCCGCGGCCATGGCGAGGGAGACGGCCAGGTCCCGGGGGCGGGTGGGACGCAGCACCCCGGCGCGGCGCAGCCGGCCGCGCGCCCAGAGGGTGAAGGGGACGACCACGAGCGGGGAGGTGACCACGCCGGGGGTGTATCCGCGGGTCGCGGCGGCTTGCGCCAGGTGGACGAGGCCATGCAGGCCGAAGCCGTCGAGGGCGCCCTGGTAGAAGGCGGAGCGGCCGCCGGTGCGGTAGCCGTCGGCGGCGGCCGCCGTGACGAGGACGCCCACGAGTCCGACGGCGGTGGCGAAGTCGCGGCCGTCGACGTCGGTGACAACCCGCCAGAGCCGCTCGGGGACCCGGGGGTGGCGGGCGCGGAGCGCCGGGACCCGGGCGCGGGACCAGGGGGCCATCGTGGCGACCTCCTCCAGGTCGTGCACGGCCCAGGCCGCGAGCAGTCCGAAGGTGGCGAGGGCGGGGGCGGTGGTCTTCCGTAGGGTCACGGGACGACAGTCTGCGGGTGAGACGGCGGTGGCGGGAGGGAAACCCGTGAACTCGTGATCAAGGACGGGCGGCGCTAAGGGCCCGTCCCCCGCCCTTCGCGCTCCGCGCGCCCGCGCGGCGCATAGGCTGTCCGGATCATGAGCCTCAAAGCCCGCATCCCGGCCCGTGTCCGCAACCGCAAGGCGCGCGAGCAGCAGGAGTCGCGCGAGCCCGACGGGCCGCACGGCTCCGGCGCGCGGCCCGAGGGGCGGGGGCCGGACCCGCTGGACCGGTTCGCGGTCGTGCTGCGGACGCCCGCCCGGCCCGGCGAGGCACTGTTCGCGCGGGCACCGAGGCGGTGGCAGCGGAGGCTGCCCTTCACGGTCGTCGGCATCTTCGTGATCACGCTGCTGCCGGTGACCATCTCGGTGCTGACCAACGACTACGGGGTGAACGGCGGCTGGGCGGGGGCGCTGGGCGTGGCGCAGACCGTTCCACTGCTGCTGGCGGTCACCCGGCCGGTGCCCGCCTGGGGCATGGTGCTGTTCGCCGACGTCGTCGGGGCCGTCCTGCTGATCGGCGCGGACCGGGTGGGCGGGCAGACGTGGCCGTGGCCGCCGATGGTGATCGTCGGCTACCAGGTGCTGATGGTGTGTCTGGGGCTGCGCGAGTCCATCCGGACGCTGGTCCAGGTGTGGCTGGCGACCGGCGCGGCCGGGGTGGTGCTCGGCTTCTTCGAGCCCGCGGGGGTGACGAACACCGTGGCGCTGCAGTTCGTGCTCGGCGGGGCCGTACTGGCCCTGACGGGTGCGCTGCGCCAGCTGGGCGACGCCCGGCAGCGGATCGCGGAGCAGGAGAGCATCAGCGAGGCGGAGCGGGCGCGGCGCACGCTGCTGGAGGAGCGGGCACGGATCGCCCGGGAGTTGCACGACGTGGTGGCCCACCACATGTCGGTGATCACCGTGCAGGCCGATTCCGCCCCGTACCGGCTGCCCGGCATGGCGGAGCCGGTGCGGGAGGAGTTCGCGGCGATCGCGGCCGGCGCGCGCGAGTCGTTGGGCGAGATGCGGCGGCTGCTGACGGTACTGCGCGGCGACGGGACGAACGGCGCGGACGGCGCGGACGGCGAGCGGTTCCCGCAGCCCGGGATCGGCCGGATCCAGCAGCTGGTGGAGGCCACGGTACGGGCCGGGCAGCCGGTGGAGCTGTCCCTGGCGTCGGCCGCGGCCGAGGAGGTGCCGCCGGCCGTGGACCTGTCGGCGTACCGGATCGTGCAGGAGGCCCTGGCGAACGTGGTGCGGCACGCCCCGGGGGCACGGACCCGGGTCTCGGTGACCCGCTCCGCTCCGGGGGGCGACGTGCTCGTGCTGGTGGTCAACGGTCCGGCGCGGGACGCGGTGGTGGAGGTGGAGAGTTCGGGCACGGGGCACGGTCTGGTGGGGATGCGCGAACGCGTACGGTTGACCGGAGGGTCCCTGGACACGGGCCCGCTGCCCGACGGCGGATTCCGGGTCGCCGCCCGTCTGCCCCTGAACGACGCCGAGAAGGAACCGAGTTGACCATCCGCGTGATCATCGTCGACGACCAGGCCATGGTGCGGGCGGGGTTCGCCGCGCTGCTGTCGGCGCAGCCCGACATCGACGTGGTGGGTGAGGCGCCCGACGGCCGGGAGGGGGTGCGGGTGTCGCGCACGGTCCACCCCGACGTGGTGCTGATGGACGTGCGGATGCCGGAGCTGGACGGACTCTCCGCGGCCCGGGAGCTGCTCGATCCGCCGCCGGGGGTGGTGCACCGGCCCAAGGTGCTGATGCTGACCACCTTCGACATCGACGACTACGTGTACGAGGCGCTGCGCGCGGGCGCGTCGGGGTTCCTGCTCAAGGACGCCCCGCCGGCCGATCTGATCGCGGCGGTCCGGGTGGTCGCCTCCGGCGAGGCTCTGCTGGCACCCTCGGTGACCCGTCGCCTGATCGCGGACTTCGTGCGGCAGCGGCCGGCGCCGCGCAAGGATCCGGCGCTGCGGCTGAACGGTCTGACCCCGCGGGAGACGGAAGTGCTGGAGCTGATCGCGCGCGGCCTGTCGAACCAGGAGATCGCCGCGCACCTGGTGCTGGCGGAGCAGACGGTCAAGACCCACATCGGCCGGGTCCTCGGCAAGCTGGACCTGCGCGACCGCGCCCAAGCGGTGATCTTCGCGTACGAGGCGGGCCTGGTCCGCCCGGGCGACGCGACCTGATCCCCCCACCCGGCCCCCGGCCCCAGCACCGGCCTGTTCCGGGGCCGCCTCCTCCACCCCCTACCGGGGTATGACAGCCTGCTTGGCTCCCTGGTGGGACGCCTTGTTCGGTACCTCCTTCCTACCTTCCTCCTCGTCACGAGGAGAGGAGAAGGGGCATGCGCCGCTTCGGAAGGACGATGGCAGCGGCCGCGCTGGCGGTGGCCGTCGTGGCGGGGACCGCGGGGTGGGTTGCCGCCGACAGCCAGAGTGCGGTCACCGGGCCGCCCCCGGGCACCGCCGCCTGGCGGGCCGCCTCGGTGGGCGGCCGGCCGTTGCCCGATCCGGCGTCCACGACGCCCCGGGAGGTGGCCCGTTTCTTCGCCGGGCTGGACGGGACCGGGCGAGGGGAACTCGTACGCTCCCACCCGCTGGTGGTGGGCAATCTGGACGGCGCTCCGCTCCCCCTGCGGTACGAGGCCAACCGGCTCGCGGTCCTCGCCACGGGTGAGGCCCGCTACGCCTCCCTCGCCTCTCCGGGCCGCCGGATCCTGGCCTTCGACCCGCGCGGCCGCGGGCAGGTCGCCGAGGTGTTCGGGGACCTGGAGCACGCCGCGCACGTCGCGGTGATCGTGCCGGGTTCGGACAACGACGCCGCCACCCACGACGCCCCCCGCGCCCCCGGCACCGGCCCGGCCGGTATGGCCCGGGCGCTGTGGGCCGCGGCGGGCGAGGGCACCGCGGTCATCGCGTGGACGGGCTACACCACGCCGGTCGGGGTCGGTCTCGACGCGGCGGAGGGCCGGCTCGCGGAGGCCGGTGCGGTACGGCTGGCCCGGTTCACGGCCGGGCTCGACGCGGTCGGGGCGCCCGACCCGGTGCTGTTCTGCCACAGCTACGGCTCGGTGGTGTGCGGGATCGCGGCCCGGCACACGGACGCCGCCGACATCGTGGTGTTCGGTTCCCCGGGGATGCGCGCGCACGACGCCGCCGGTCTGGGGACGGGTGCCCGCGTCTGGGCGGCCCGGGGGCCCTCGGACTGGATCGCCGACGTGCCCAACGTCGAGTTCGCCGGGCTCGGGCACGGCGCCGACCCCTCCTCCCCCGCCTTCGGCGCCCGTCGGGTACCCGCCGGCGACGTGAAGGGCCATACCGGCTACTTCACCCCCGGCACCCGTTCGCTGGCGGCCTTCGCCGCGATCACGAAGGGAGAGCTCCGGTGAGCGCGACGCGTACGCCGCGCGCGCTGACCCGGCTGTCGGACACCGCCGCGCGGATCGACCGCAGGACCCCCGCCCACCGGGACCGGGCCGTCGACGGTCTGCGCGCCGTGGCCCTGCTGGCCGTGCCGACCGGGCACTGGCTGCTCGGCGGGTTCACCCTCGACCCGGAGGGCGGGCTGCACAACGCCAGTCCGCTGTCCGCCTTCGGCGCCCTGGCCCCGGCGAGCTGGGTGCTCCAGATGCTGGGCGTCTTCTTCCTGGTCGGCGGCTACGCCTCGGTGCTGTCCTTCCACCGGCACACCGGTTCGACCGGGGCCTGGCTGAAGGGGCGGATGGTCCGGCTGGGGCGGCCGGTGCTCGGTGTGACGGCGGTGTGGGCGCTCGCGGCGCCGGCGCTGTACGCGGCCGGCGTGCCGGAGGCCACCTTGCGCACCGGGGCCACGCTGGTGATCCAGCCGCTGTGGTTCGTCGGGGTGTACGCGGGGGTGACCGCGCTGACCCCCTACTGCGTGCGGGCCGCCCGGCGGTTCGGCGGGTGGGCGGCGGCGCCGCTGCTGGCCTCGGTCGCCGTGGTGGACTTCCTGCGGTACGGGCCGCTGTCCGACGCGGTGCCGTCCTGGCTCTCCGTGCTGAACGTGCTGCCGGGCTGGATGTTCGCGTACCAGCTCGGCGTCTCCTGGGGCGAGCGGCGGATCGGGCGGCGCGGGGCGTGGCTGCTGCTCGTCGGCGGGGGCGCGCTGTTCGCGGTGCTGCTGACGGTGTTCCACTACCCGGCGTCGATGGTCGGCGTACCGGGTGAGGCGCGGACCAACTCGCACCCGCCGTCGCTGCTGGTGCTGGCGCTGGCCTCGGCCCAGTCGGGTGCGGCGATGCTGCTGCGGGACCGGCTGGCGCGGCTGCTGGCCCGGCCGGCCCTGTGGGCGCCGGTGGTGGTGGTCAACCTGTCGGCGATGACCATCCTGTGCTGGCACCAGAGCGCCATGCTGGCGGCGGCCGTGCCCGCCTCGTTCGCGGGCGGGTCCGGCGGGTTGACCGGGTTGACGACGGCGCCCGAGACCCTGGCGTGGATCCTGGCGCGGCTGGCGTGGATGCCGGTGTTCGCGGTGCTGCTGGTGGCCATCGCCCGCTACGCACGCCGGTTCGAGGCTCCGCCGGCGGCGGGGGCGGGGGCGGGCGGCCGCCGGAGCCCGGTGCTGCGGCGGACCGTGGCGGGGCTGCTGGCGGCCGGGTTCGCGGTGTTCGCGCTGGGCCTGGCCTGACGGGGGCCGGTACGACGAGAGCGCCGCTCCCCATGGGGAGCGGCGCTCTCGTCGTGCCGTACAGGTCGTCAGGCGATGGACGCCGCCACGATCGCGGCGACGGCGAGGTTGCAGGAGGCCGTGACCCAGACGGCCGGGTGCGGCTCCGGGTCGACGACGATGGCGCCGAGCTTGCCCGGGGTCACCAGGTCCAGCACCAGGAAGGCCACGGCCATCAGGACCAGGCCCAGCAGTCCGAAGGCCGCGGTGGACAGCAGTCCCTTGCCGAAGTCGTCGTACGTCGTCCAGATCGAGGTGAAGACGATGCCGCCGATGCCCAGGAGCGCGGAGCTGAGCAGGAGGGCGGCGTTGCGGTTGCGCTCCTCCCATATCTGCTTCGGGAGCTTCCCGGGCGTCAGCACGTCCACCAGGACGATGCCGAGGATCAGCAGGACCAGCCCGAGGGCGCCGTACGCGCTCGTGCGGCCGAGTCCGTTGACGATGTCGCTCATGGAGAAGCCTGTCTGGGCGTGGGTGGGATAGGGATGTGCCGAGCACGTGCCGTGGGGAGGCCGAATCTATCGCACGGCCCCGCCCCGGACCATGGGGAGGTCAGGAAATGGCAAAGGTGAGGGCCGCGCGGGACGGGGAGGCGGCAGCGCTGACCGCGCTGGTCATGCGGTCCAAGGCGTACTGGGGCTACGACGCGGGGTTCCTCGCCGCGTGCGCCCCGGAGCTGGCCGTCCGCGAGGGCGAACTCGCCCTCCGGCGGATCGCGGTGGCCGAAAACGGCCCCGGGAGCCTGCTGGGGGTCGCCTCGCTGGAGGTACTGGAAGGGGAACCGGGAGGAGCTCCGGAAGGGGAAGTGGCGCGGCTCGGACTGCTGTTCGTGGAGCCGTCGGCCATCGGCCGGGGCGTCGGGCGGCTGCTGTACCGGGACGTCCTCGGGCGGGCCGCCGCGCTGGGCGTGCGCCGCCTGCTGATCGACTCCGATCCGCACGCGGTGGGCTTCTACCGGGCGATGGGCGCGGTGGCCTCGGCCGGCGCGCCGCCGGGGCTGGTGCGCTTCGAGGCGGCTCCGGCGGTCCTCGCCGACTGGGCGCGGGCCTGGACGGGCGGGACCCCCGCGGTGCACGTGGGCAACGTGGCGGAGTTCAACGCCCAGTTCGCCGACGCCTCGGTGGGCCGGGAGCCGCGGGCCGCGCACGACTACGCCTGCCTCGCCGCGTTCTACAGCCCCTGCCCGGCCGCCCTGGTGCTGCCGCGGGCGGTGCCGCCGGGATGGGTCCGGCTGGTCGGACGGCAGTTGGGCTGGGGGCCCGGGGTGGAGGTCCTCGACGGGCTGGCCGAGCGGGACCCGGGCCTGTCGGACGCCGTCCTGGCCCGGCCGGAGCTGGCCCGGCGGGTGACGGGGCGCGGGCTGCCCCTCGTACCGTGGGGGCGGACGGAGCCGTACGGGCGACTCGCCGGGCTGCCGTGGCGGCCGCGGGACCTGCGCTACGAGTCGAAGTCGGCGGCGCACGCCCTGTTCGCCCGGATCCTAGCCGGCGGCGGGCACCCGGGGATCATGCTCCCCGCGCAGTGGCGGGCCGCGCACCGGTGGGCGGCCGTACGGACGGTGCGGGCGCGGGCGCGGGCGGGGCTGGGCACGGTGCTCAAGTCGGAGCACGGCGTCGGGGGTTCGGGCACCAGGGTGGTGACCCCCGCCCGGGTCCGGGCGGCGGGCGGGGCGCGGGCGGCGCTGCGCGGGCTGCCGCGCGGGCCGCTGCTGGTGGAGGAGTACGTGCAGGGCCCGTCGCGGGGGCCCCGGGACCTGACGTACGACGGGTTCGTGGACGGGGAGGGCCGCCCGCACCGGGTCGGGGCGGCGGTGATGGAGGTGGACGACGGGGCGTACCGGGGCGCGACGGTGGGGCCCGGGGTGGTGCCCGCCGCCTTGGAGGGGCCGCTGCTGGCCTTCGGGGCGGCGGTCGGGCGGGAGCTGGCGGCTTCGGGCTACCGGGGCTGGTTCGACGTGGACTTCGTGGTCGACGCGGCGGGGCGGCCGGCGCCGACCGAGGCCAACCTGCGGCTCACCGGCCCTTCGGTGGCCTTCATGGTGGCGGCCCGGCTCGACGTGCTGCGGGGCGCGGGGCACCTCGTACGGATCGTGGACCGGGTGGAGCTGGGCGCGCGGCTGCCGGAGGGGCAGGTGGAGCTGCTGTGCGCGGACCTCGTGGAGGCCTGCGCCGGATCGGGGGCGGTGTTCGTGCCGGCCATCGTGACCGGGGCCTTCGATCCGGCGCCGTGGATCGGGGTGCTGCTCGCCGCGCGCGACGGCGGGACGCTGGACGCGGCCGAGGCGCTGGTGCGGGCGGCGGCGCTCGCGGTCGGATCGGGTTTCGAGGACTTCTCCGGCGCGGTGGACGGCTCCGGTGCGCAGGGCCCGGCCGGTCAGTCGTCGAAGTCGAAGGGCGAGCGCGGCCTGCGGAGCAGGTAGCAGGCCACGATCAGGCCCGCGATCATCAGCGGGACGTTGAAGGTGTAGACGAGGGCGGCCTGGCGCGGCCAGTCGTGTTTGGCCGCCAGCCGGTAGAGGTTGTCCTGGGGCCACCAGGCGAGCAGCAGGTAGGACGCCGACAGGTGGGCGGCGGTGGTCAGGGCCCGTCCCCGGCCGTGGCGGAGCATCCTCTTGCGGCCGCCGAACAGGAACAGCACGCCGGCCGCGAAGGCGGCGCTCTCGCACACGTAGAGGACGAAGAAGAGGAACGACCACGGGAGCGGCACCCCCGTGAGGTCGGTGGATCCGGGCCACAGCGCCGAGGTGAGCACCAGGGCCCCCACGGTCAGCGGCAGGGCGAGGCAGCCCGCGACGCAGCCGGGAGACAACGACTCCCCGGTGGAGCCCGTCTTGCCGCTGCGCGCGGGGACCGGCGCGGACCCGGCCACCGCCGGGCGGTGCCGGGCGGGCAGCGGCACGGCCGCCCGGTCCTCCTGACCGGCCCGGGTACGGGGCAGGGCGCGCAGCCGGACCAGCCGGGTCGGCGTCTCGTCGGGGCCGGTCCCCGGCTTCAGGTGCGCGGTCAGGGTCTCCAGGCCGACCCGGTCCCCGTCGCGGAGCCACAGGGGGTCGCCGGGGGGCGGGGCCACGTAGGCGACGAGCCGTTCGCGGGTCCCCGAGGTCACCCGGGCCACGACGGCGGCGCCGAAGGCGGGGTGGGTGCGGATCCGGGACTCGACGGTGTGCGGGTCGAGGTGGGCGCCCCGGTCCAGGGTGATCCGGTCGCGCAGCCGCCCGCCGAACTCCAGGAGCCCGTCGGGGCGCAGGACGGCGAGGTCGCCGGTCGCGACGGCGTCGCCGCCGGGCGGGGTGAGGAGGAGCTCCCCGTCGCGCAGGCCTGCGCGGAAGCCCGGGAAGGGCGTGCCGAGGAGGGCGATCCGCTCGGGGGTGTCCAGCGGGCCGGGCAGCTGCGGGAGTTCGAAGGAGGTCCCGGCGCCGGCGGTCTCGGTCGGGCCGTAGACGTTGAGGACGCGGGCGCCGGGGCGCAACCGGTCCTGGAGGGCGGCCTGTTCGTCGAGGTAGAGCCGGTCCCCCGTGATGGTGAGCAGCCGCACGCCGGCGAAGGCGGGGTCGGGTTCGCGGCGGGGCCTGGGGACGGAGACCGGGGCGGGCCGGTCGTCGCGGACCATGAGCTCCACGGCGGTCGCCGGGTCGGTGTGCAGGACGCTGACGTGCCGGTCCCGGACGGCGTCGAGGAGGTCGTGGGCCCCGCGGCCGGCGCCCTCGGGAAGGACGAGGGCGCCGCCGGAGCACAGGGGGCGGGTCCAGCCGGCGGCGAAGGCGGTGATGTCGGGGCCGCCGGTGAACAGGTGGCGGTCGCGCGGGGTGAGCCGGGCGGTTTCGGTCCAGCCGTCGTGGGCGGCGAGCAGCAGCTCGTGGCCGACGCGGACCGGGCGCGGCCGGGCCGCGCCGGTGAACAGGATGGCCGCGTCGCGGTCCTGGGCGGTGCGGTCGGGCGCGGTGGCGGGCCGCCCGGCGATCCGGCCCGCCTCCTCGTCGACGGCGACGGTCCGCCGCCCCTCGGGCAGGCCGAGGCCGGCAGCCCGGCGGCCGGTGTCGGTGAGCAGGAGGTACGGGGGCAGGGCGGCGAGCATGCCGCGGGCGGTGCGCGGGTCGTCCGCGGCGACGAGGGCGTAGGTGGCGCCCGCCTTGAGGGTGGCGAGGAGGCAGACGGGGAGTGCGGGCCGGGCGCCCACGGCGATGGCGACGAGGCCTCCCGCGGGCAGGGCCCCGTCCAGCAGGTGGTGGGCCAACCGGTTGGCCCGGGCGTCGAGTTCGCCGTAGGAGAGTTCCTCGGGGCCGTGGAGGACGGCGGGGGCGTCGGGTGCGTCGCGGGCGAGTTCCTCGAAGCGCCGCAGGACGGTGTCCGCGGTGGGTCGGTGCGGGCGGGCGGGCGGTGATGCCTGCGTCATCACCCGATGATGCCACCGGCGGGCGGCCGGGTGCGAGGGTTGTGAACATCCTTGGTACGCGGTTGAGTTGGCAGAGTCGGCACCCCTGCGGGGGGTCCGGACCGGTTCCTTGACCTGGAGTCTGGTTGAGGTTCTAGCGTTGCACCCATGGACATGGAAGTCACCGCCTGGCATTCGCTGCACAGCGCGATCAACGCCCAGCAGGACAAGCGTCCCCTCTCCCGGGCCAGCCTGCGCCGGATCGCCGCCTTCGCCCGCCCGCACCGGCGCGGGCTGGTCTCCTTCCTGCTGCTCAGCGTGGTGGGCGCGCTCCTGGCGGTGGCCACTCCGCTGCTGGCGAGCCGGATCGTGGACGCGATCGTGCGGGGCGGGGACAGTTCGGCCGTCACCCGGCTCGCCCTGCTCATCGCGCTGATCGCGGTCGCCGAGGCCGGGCTCGGGCTGCTGACCCGCAAGCTGTCGGCCACCCTCGGCGAGGGCCTGATCCTGGACCTGCGGACGGCGGTCTTCGACCACGTCCAGCGGATGCCGGTGGCCTTCTTCACCCGGACCCGGACGGGCGCGCTGGTCAGCCGCCTCAACAACGATGTGATCGGGGCGCAGCGGGCGTTCAGCAACACCCTCTCCGGGGTGGTCTCCAACACGGTGACGCTGCTGCTGACGCTGGGGGTGATGCTCACCATCTCCTGGCAGATCACCCTGCTGGCCCTGGTGCTGCTCCCGGTGTTCGTGCTGCCGGCCCGGCGGATGGGTGCCCGGATGGCGGCGATGCAGCGCGAGGCCTCGGCGCTGAACGCCGCGATGGGCACGCAGATGACGGAACGCTTCTCCGCCCCGGGCGCCACCCTGGTCAAGCTGTTCGGGCGGCCCGCCGACGAGTCCGCCGAGTTCGCGGCGCGCGCGGCCCGGGTGCGGGACATCGGGATCCGTACGGCGATGGCTCAGTCGGCGTTCATCACCGCGCTGACCCTGGTCTCCGCGCTCGCCCTCGCCCTGGTCTACGGCCTCGGCGGACACTTCGCCCTGCGCGGCACCCTGGAGCCCGGTTCCGTCGTCGCGCTCGCCCTGCTGCTGACCCGGCTGTACGCGCCCCTGACCGCGCTGGCGGGGGCCCGGGTGGAGGTGATGAGCGCCATGGTCAGCTTCGAGCGGGTCTTCGAGATCCTCGACCTGAAGCCGCTGATCGACCAGAAGCCCGACGCCCGCCGGGTGCCCGACGGGCCGGTGGCGGTGGAGTTCGACCGCGTCTCCTTCGCCTACCCGTCCGCCGACAAGGTCTCCCTCGCCTCCCTGGAGGAGGTGGCCGCCCTGGACCGGCGGGGCGGCGCCCGGGTGCTGCACGAGGTGTCCTTCCGCGCCGAGCCCGGCCGGATGATCGCCCTCGTCGGCTCGTCCGGCGCCGGGAAGTCGACGATCGCCCAGCTGCTGCCGCGCCTGTACGACGCCGACGCGGGCACGGTGCGCCTCGGCGGGGTCGACGTACGGGACCTCACGGCCGACTCCATCCGCGAGACGCTCGGCATGGTCACCCAGGACGGGCACCTCTTCCACGAGTCGGTACGGGCCAACCTGCTGCTGGCCCGGCCGACGGCCACCGAGGAGGAGATCTGGGAGGCCCTGCGCCGCTCCCGCCTGGACGGGCTCGTCGCCTCCCTCCCCGACGGCCTGGACACCGTCGTCGGGGAGCGCGGCTACCGGCTCTCGGGCGGCGAGCGGCAGCGGCTGACGATCGCCCGGCTGCTGCTGGCCCGGCAGCGGGTGGTCATCCTCGACGAGGCCACGGCCCACCTGGACTCCACCTCCGAGGCGGCGGTCCAGGAGGCCCTCGCCGAGGCGCTGGCCGGCCGGACCGCCGTGGTGATCGCGCACCGGCTGTCGACGGTGCAGGCGGCCGATCTGATCCTCGTCGTCGAGGAGGGCCGGATCGTGGAACGCGGGACGCACGAGGAGCTGCTGGCGGTCCGCGGCCGGTACGAGGAGCTGTACCGCACGCAGTTCGCCGCGCACGACACGGAAGGCCGCCGCCCCCTGGCGGACGGCACGGCGCCGGGCCCGGGCGCATGATGCCGGAGGGCCCGCGCGCCGCCTCGGCGCCGGGCCGGTCCGCTACCGAGGGGAGCCGTCATGGACGTCAAGCTCGAACTGGTCGCCGTCCCGGTCACCGATGTCGACCGGGCCAAGGCCTTCTACGAACGGATCGGCTTCCACGCCGACCACGACGTCACCGTCAGCGAGGAGATCCGCTTCGTCCAGCTGACCCCGCCCGGGTCGGCCTGCTCCATCGCCATCGGCAAGGGGCTCACCCGGATGATCCCGGGGTCGCTGGACAACATGCAGGTGGTCGTCGCCGACATCGAGGAGGCCTACGCGGACCTGCGCGGCCGGGGCGTGGAGGTGACGGAGATCCAGGACATGCCGTGGGGTTCCTTCGTGTACTTCTCCGATCCGGACGGCAACGGGTGGGCCGTACAGCAGACCACCCCGCGGCCGGGGCCGCCGGAGCCCGCGGCCTGACCGTCGGATCCGCCCTTCGGGTTTGACCTTCGAGTGGGATGAGGGCCGATCATCGCTCCCATGGACGCCACTCCCGAACTGATGGGCATCAGTGCCTTCGGCCGCCGCGTGGGGCTCGCGCCGAGCGCCCTGCGCTTCTACGACGACTGCCGGGTGCTGCTCCCCGCGCACGTCGATCCGGCGACCGGGTACCGGTACTACGCCGAGTCCCAGCGCGCCCGCGCCACACTGCTGCGCGGGCTGCGCGAGGCGGGCCTGCCCCTGCCCGACGTGGCCACGGTGCTCGACGGGCCGCCCGGGCGGGCCCGTCAGGTGCTGGAGCGGCACCGGCGGACGGTACGGGAGTCCGGGCGGGCCGCCGACGCCGCGGTCCGCGCCGTCCTGGACACCCTCCCGGCGGGGCCCGCCCGCACCGAGGTCACCCTCGGCGGTGCGGAGCTGGCGAGCGCGGTCCGCCAGGTGGCCCCGGCGGCCGGGCGGGATCCCGCGCACCCCGTACTGGGCTGCGTGCTGGTGGAGTTCGACGAGGACGAGGTCCGCTTCGTGGCCACCGACCGCTACCGGCTCTCGCTGCGCGTCCTGCGCCCCACCGCCGTGACCGGACCGCCCGGGCGGGTACTGGTCGAGGCCCCGGTCCTGGTCGGGCTGGGCGGATGGGCGGCCCGGGCGGCCGAGGTCACCCTGGTGGCGGGGCCGCCCGGCACTCCCCTGACCCTCCGCCACCCGGGCGGTGCGCGCGAGGTGCCGGTGGCCGACGGGACCTACCCCGCCTACCGGGCCATGCTCGGCGCCCTGGAGGCCCTCCCCGTGCCGACCCGCCGGGTCGTCGTGGACCGGACCGCGCTGCTCGCCGCCCTCGCCGCATGCGGGGAGAGCCCTGTCGCGGTCCTGGAGCTGGGTCCCGACCGGCTGCGGGTGACCGCCACCGGGCCGGACGGCGTGGGCGGGGAGTCCGGTACGGAGCTGCCCGCCCTGTGTGGGGAGGCCGCGCCGGTGCGGGTCGGCTTCGACCCGGCGGTGCTGGCGGGCGCGCTGGAGGCCGGCGTGGGGCCGGACGTCCTGCTGGAGATTCCTGCGGCGCCCCGGCCCGCCCTCGTGCGCTCCGCGGACCAGGGCAGCTTCACCACCCTGGTGATGCCGGTCGCCCTCCCGGGCGCGGGGGCGTGACCGGTCCGCGGGGGTCCGGTCCGCCGGGGGCCGGTCAGCCGGGGTGGGGGCGGCCGCGTAGGGCCTGTCCGTGGCGGACCCCCTCCGCGAAGGCGGCCTCGTACCCCGCGTCCCCGAGGGCCGCCCGGGCGGTGCGCTCGAACTCCTCCCGTACGGAGCGCAGTTCCGGTGTGCCGCGCTGCGGGTGGCCGACCGCCTGCCAGTAGGCGTGGCCGGCTCCGTAGGCGTGCGCGCCGCCCGCCCCGTCGCCGTTCGCGGCCCGGGCCGCGGCCAGCAGGTCGAGGCCGAGGGCGGTGCCGAAGCTGTCACCGAGCTCCCGCTTGCTCTCCAGCATCGCCCCCGCGTGTTCGGCGGACTCCGCGGGGCGACCCTCGAACAGGCGGATCAGCGCCAGCTGGTAGTCGGCGTAGGCCCGCGTCCAGTACTCCTGCCGCTCCACGCAGGCCGCCCGCAGCCGCTCGGCCTCCTCCCGCGCGTCGGTGAAGAGCCCGGTGCCGGTGAGCGCGAACACCCGGACGAGGCTGCAGCGCAGTCGGGGGCCGGAGTCGAAGGGCGTGCCGGGGAAGGCCTCCAGGGCGTTGTCGGCCACGATCCGGGCGGCCAGCGGGCGGCCCGCCAGCAGGTGGCTGACGC
Organism: Streptomyces sp. M-16; assembly: GCF_052114405.1. NCBI lineage: Bacteria > Bacillati > Actinomycetota > Actinomycetes > Kitasatosporales > Streptomycetaceae > Streptomyces > Streptomyces sp. M-16. The sequence continues at coordinate 15,201 of NZ_JBFRER010000100.1, forward strand.
CCAGCAGGTAGGCGGCGTCGAGGGCCGGGCCCGGTCCCGCGTCGGGCCGCGCGGCCAGGGCCTCGCAGGCCACCGCGAGCCGGTGCGCCTCCTCGTGCTCGCCCTGGAGGAGCAGGGTCACCCCGAGGGCCCACAGGGCGCGCACCCGGCCGGCGGTGTCCACGTCCTCGGGGCGGGCGGCGTAAAGGGCCCGTTCCAGGTACGAGCGGGCCACGTGGAGGCATCCGCAGCAGGCCCAGAAGAAGCCGACCCGGCCGGCCAGTTCGAGGGCGGCGGTGGGCTCGGTGGCCAGCAGGTGGTCGAGGGCCGCGCAGATGTCCCCGTACGCGGCGGCGACCCCGCGGTAGGCGCCGCGCTGCCCGGGGCCCGGCCAGTCCTCGTCGGCGGCGCGCACCAGTTCCAGGAAGTGGTGCGCGTGCCGGGCGCGCAGCGCGTCGCGTTCGCCGATGCCGTCGCACCACATGGCCCCGTACTCGCGGATCGTGTCGAGCATGCGGTGGCCGGCGCCGTCCGGGCCGCGGCGGACGACGGACTTGGCGACGAGCGAGGCGAGGAGCGGGGCCACGTCCGTGGCGGCGAGCGGGGGCGCGGAGCACACGGCGCGGGCCGCGGCCTCGTCGAAGGTGCCGCCGAAGACGGAGAGCCGCAGCCACAGGAGGCGTTCGGCGGGGGTGCACCACTCGTGGCTCCAGCCGATGGCGGTGCGCAGCGCCCGGTGGCGGGGAGGCCGGTCCCCCGCGCCGCCGGGCAGCGGGCCGATCCGGCGGGAGAGCCGGTCGGCGAGTTCCTCCACGGTGTGGTCCGTCAGCTGGGCGGCGGCGAGTTCCAGCGCGAGGGGGACCCCTTCGAGGCGGGCGCAGATCGCACGGGCGGCGGCCAGCCGGGACGGGGTCCACTCGGATGCCCGCGCGGGGCGCACGGTGTCCGCCCGCGCGGTGAAGAGGGCGAGGGCCTCCCCCGCCGGCTCCTCGTGCGGCAGCGGCCCGACCGGCAGGACGTGTTCGCCGGCCAGCGCGAGGGGCTCGCGGCTGGTCAGCAGCACGACGAGGTGCGGGGCGGCGTCGAGCAGGTCCCGTACGAGGATCCGCAGGGCCCCGATGAGGTGTTCGCAGCAGTCCAGTACGAGGAGCAGCCGGCGCGGGCGGATCCACGCATGCACCGCTTCGGCGAGGGTGCGCGGGGTGTGGTCGGCGAGGTCGAGCGCGTCCGCGACGGCGTCCAGGAGCAGCCGGTCACCGGGCAGCGGGGCGAGGTCGGCCCAGTGGATCCCGTCGGGGAAGCACGGTCCGGGCGCGCCGGGACCGGCGGCTCCGGCGGCGTCCGGGTCCAGGGCCTGCCGGGCCAGCCGGGTCTTGCCGACGCCGGCGGGTCCGGTCAGGGTGATCAGCCGCCGTTCCGTCAGGGCCGCCCGCAACGCGGCGAGTTCGGCGTCCCGCCCCACGAAGGAGGCGGGTCCGCCGTCGTTTCCCCGGGCATGTCCGCGCACGCGCCCAGTGTGGCGCACCCGCGTGGCCCTCCGTACCGGTCGGCCGGGGGTCCTGCCGGGCGCACGGGAGCGTGTCGCGAAAGTCGTTTGGTGCGCTTGTCGGACATCCCTACTCTCTGGCTCATGAACGGGGCGAGGATTCACGAACTGCGCGGCTACGAGGTGGGACCGGTGCGGGCCGAGCTGCGCGCGCTCACGGTGGAGGACAACCGGGAGGGCATGCTCGAAGGGACGCCGTACCTGCACCGCCGCATGAGCCTGCTGCGCATCGGGACGGCGATGGCGGCGTACCCGCACCTGTACGTGCACGATCTCGACGTGCTGCGGGCCGATGCGGAGAGCCGGCTCGACGAGTGGCTGCCGCGGGAGACGGTTCGCGCGCGGCTGAAGTCGTGGTGGCTACCCGAGGGCATCACGGATCCCGGGCACACGGAACTCTCGGTGATGTGGTTCCAGACGGCCGCGGAGGACCCGTTCGCCCGGCTGGCCGCGATCCTGCGTCCCCTGGAGTGGACTTCGCTCGCCCGGTTCGTCCCCTTCGAGGACTGACGGCTCACCGGGGGCCGGGCGTTTACGGCGCGAGGACGTCCAGTTCCTCCAGGGCGCCGAGGGCGATCTGCCGTGTGAGGGCCTCGGCCGCGGCGGAGTCCCCTTCCCGTACCGCCTCGGCGACGCGGACGTGGAGGGTGACGGCGGCCGGGTCGGGGTCGGGGAACATCACGGAGTGCTCGGTGCGGCCGGTGAGCACCTCGGCGACGACGTCGCCCAGGCGGGCGAACATCTCGTTGCCGGAGGCGTTCAGCACGATGCGGTGGAAGGCGACGTCGTGGTGGAGGTAGCCCTCCAGCTGGTGGCCTCGCGAGGTGCGGACCATGCCGAGGGCCGCTTCGGTGAGACGGGCGCACTGCTCCGGGGTGGCGTGCAGGGCGGCGAGGCCGGCCGCTACGGGTTCGACGGCCGAACGCAGGACGGTCAGGGAGCGCAGCTGGCGGGGGCGGTCGGCGCCGGCGAGGCGCCAGCGGATGACGCGCGGGTCGTAGACGTTCCACTCCTCGGCGGGGCGGACGGTGACGCCGACGCGGCGGCGGGACTCGACCAGCTGCATCGACTCCAGGACGCGCACCACCTCGCGCACGACGGTGCGGGAGGCGTCGAAGCGCGTGGCGATCTCGTCGGTGCGCAGCACGCTGCCGGGCGGGTACTCCCCCGCCGTGATCGCCAGGCCGAGGGTGTCCAGTACCTGGGTGTGGAGTCCTGGGACCGGACTGCCTTCGGTGGTCATGGCGTAAGCGTACGGTGACGCCAGGGCGAACCAAAGGTGTGATGTTTGCCGCCGAACCCTTGAATAAGTACTACTTAATAGGGTTCAGTGGTGCCCGCCCGGGCCTCCCCCGCCCGGGGCCGATGTCAACGAGGACAGCGAGGTACGGCGTGGGTTCCCAGCGCGTCATTGTGGTGATGGGCGTGACCGGCACGGGCAAGACGACCGTGGGCCGGCTGCTCGCGGAGGCCCTCGGCCTCCCCTACGCAGAGGGCGACGCCTTCCATCCGGCGGCCAACGTGGCGAAGATGTCCGCCGGCATCCCGCTGGGCGACGAGGACCGCGGGCCCTGGCTGGACGCCGTCGGCGAGTGGGTCCACGACCGGGCGGGGCACGGCGGCGGCGTGGTGGCCGCCTCCTGCCTCAAGCGGGCCTACCGCGACCGGCTGCGCACCACCGCACCCGGGACCGTGTTCGTTCACCTCACCGGGGAACGGGCGCTGATCGAGGGGCGGATGCGCTCACGCACGGGCCATTTCATGCCCGCCACGCTGCTCGACTCCCAGTTCGCCACGCTCGAACCGCTCGGGGCGGACGAGCCGGGGGTCGCCGTCGACGTCGCCGGCACCCCCGAGGAGATCACCGCACGGGCGCTCGCGGCCCTGCGCGGCCTCTAGCATCCCCCCCCCACCCACACCTCCACAGAGTGAGGAACCCCACCGTGACCGGTCTCAGCGTCGAGACACTGGCGGCGGCCGCTCCCGAGCCCATAACCTCGGCCGGGAACGCCCAGTTGGGCATCGCGGTCCTGCTCGGCATCGCCGTCATCGTCCTGCTGATCACCCGCCTCAAGATGCACGCCTTCCTGGCCCTGACGGTCGGTTCGCTGACCCTCGGCTCCTTCGCGGGCGCTCCGCTGAACAAGACGATCGCCAGCTTCACCGCCGGGCTCGGTGCCACGGTCGCGGGCGTCGGCGTACTCATCGCGCTCGGCGCGATCCTCGGGAAGCTCCTCGCGGACTCCGGCGGCGCGGACGAGATCGTCGACACGATCCTGGCCCGCGCCAAGGGCCGGTCGATGCCCTGGGCCATGGTGCTGATCGCCTCGGTGATCGGCCTGCCGCTCTTCTTCGAGGTCGGCATCGTGCTGCTGATCCCGGTGGTGCTGCTGGTCGCCAAGCGCGGCAACCACTCCCTGATGCGCATCGGCATCCCGGCGCTGGCCGGGCTGTCGGTCATGCACGGGCTGATACCGCCGCACCCCGGCCCGCTGGTCGCCGTCGACGCCCTGCACGCGAACCTGGGCGTCACCCTCGCCCTCGGCGTGCTCGTCGCCGTCCCGACGGTGATCATCGCGGGACCGCTGTTCTCCCGGTACGCCGCCCGCTGGGTGGACATACCGGCGCCGGAGCACATGGTCCCCGCGCGTCCGTCGGAAGGGGCCGCGCACCGGCCCCGCTTCGGGGCCACGGTCTGCACCGTGCTGCTGCCGGTGGTGCTGATGCTGGTCAAGGCCCTCGTCGACATCGTTGTCAACGACCCCGCCAACGCGCTGCAGAAGGTCACCGACGTCGCCGGATCGCCGCTGATCGCCCTCCTGTCGGCCGTGCTCGTGGGGATGTTCACCCTCGGCCGGGCGGCCGGGTTCACCCGGGAACGGATCTCCTCGACGGTGGAGAAGTCCCTCGCGCCGATCGCCGGCATCCTGCTGATCGTGGGCGCCGGCGGCGGGTTCAAGCAGACCCTCATCGACGCCGGTGTGGGTGGGATGATCCTGGACCTGTCGAAGAGCTGGTCCATCCCGACCCTGCTGCTGGCCTGGCTGATCGCGGTGGCGATCCGGCTGGCCACCGGGTCGGCCACGGTGGCCACCATCTCGGCGGCCGGTCTCGTGGCCCCCCTCGCGGCGGGCGCGTCCACGACGGAGACCGCCCTGCTGGTCCTGGCGATCGGCTCCGGCTCGCTGTTCTTCAGCCATGTCAACGACGCCGGGTTCTGGCTGGTCAAGGAGTACTTCGGCATGAGCGTCGGGCAGACCCTCAAGACCTGGTCGGTGATGGAGACCATCATCTCGGTGGTCGGCCTCGGCTCCGTCCTGCTGCTGTCCCTCGTGCTGTGACCCCGCCGTGGACCCCTCCCTGGACCCCGCCCCGGACACCGCCGTGGACCCCGTCGAGCTGGGCGGCGGCGAGCGCGAAGCCGTCCGCGGCCCGGGCGCAGCGGTCGGCGAGGGCGGCGACCTCGGCGCGGAAGGCGTCGGCCTGAGGGCCCCGCCATTCCAGCGCCGCCGCGCCCGCCCGCAGCCGGTGGGCGTGGGAGCGCAGGGCCGCGCAGTGGCCGCGCAGGCCGTCGGCCGGGGCGGGCGGGGGCAGCCGGGGCACGTCGGTCACGGGTTCCTCCGGGAGGTCGTCGTCCGTGGGCGGTCCGCGTCGCCGAGCGGGAGCAGCCTGCTCCCGGTGACCCGGCCGTCGGCGGCGGACCAGGTCCTGCCGACGGCACCCGCCGAAGCCAGCCGGTGGACGCGGGTGCGCGGATCGAGGGGGGTGCGGGCGTCGGCCGGGGAGCCGACGGCGTACAGGTGCGTGATGCGGTAGACGGCGGTGAGGTCGCGGTCCCGGGCCAGGTCCATGGCGRCGACGGCGCCCAGCCGGTGTCCGACCAGGACGAGTTCGGCGCCCGAGGGAATCAGCGCCCGTACGGCGCGGACCACGTCCCGCACCCGCCACGCGTCCCGGTCGGCCAGTTGGAGCACGTGGCGGTGCCGGCCGCCGACGCCGGTCACCCGCTGGACCAGCAGGGTGTCGGTCGCGCCGAGCAGGCCCGTGTTGCCGACGTACCCGGCGAGGGTGCCGGTGGTGTCGAGCGCCTCCAGCAGCCCGGCGCCGGGGCCGGGGCCAGGGGCGTCGTCCGAGCCGTCGCCGCGGGAGAAGAACGCGCGCAGTGCGGCGCCCAGCCCCAGGAGCGGTTCGGCGGTCACGGCCCGGCCGGTGGCCACCTGCCAGCCCGCGTGGTCGTTGAAGGGGTTCTCGTCGGTCAGTGCGTGCCAGGCCAGGACGTCCGCGAAGGTCGGGGCCAGGAGGGTGAAGGCCTCCCCGGCGCCCCGTTCGCGCAGCAGGGTCCGGAACGCCCGGGCCGCCTCGTCCTGCCGCCCCTGCGCCACCGCCCGCAGGACCGCGGCGCAGTCCGGGTCCGCGAGCAGGTCGGGGCGGCCGACCCCGGCGACGTGGATCCGCGCCCTGAGCCCGCAGACGGCGGTGGTCACGGCCAGGTTCTCCCGGCGGGCCAGGATCCCGGCGAACCACCCGGCCCGCGCCACGCCCCGCCCGCGCGGGGCCCAGCCGAGGCCGGCCGGGTCGGTGAGGGTGCGCAGCAGGGTCCGCCAGGCCCGGCGCGGCCTGCCGCCGCCGCAGAGGGCGGCGGCCGGGAGGCGGGCGCCGAGGGCGAGCCCGGAAGCGTACCGGGCGGCCTCGCCCACGGCGTCGGCGGCCTCGGCGAGGTCCCGGCACAAGGCGTCGAGGGCCTCGACGTCCGGGTCGGTGGCCTGCGCGGTCACGGCGTCGGACATGGGCTCCTCGCGGGGGTGCGGCTGGAACGGCGGCTGGGTGCTGCGCCTCCGTCCGCGGGCCTCGGCACGGGCCGGGCTGCTGCGGACGGCGACTCCGGCATCACCGTACGTCGGCCCCTCCCGGCGCGCGCTCCGACTGCGCTACGGGAGTGGGTCCGGGCCTGCGAGCAGGAACGCGGCGTCCAGCCCGCTGTCGAGGTATGCGGTGAAGAGCCGGTTGTGCAGGGCCCAGGGGGAGCGCCTGCTCCGGATGAGGCCGACCGCTTCTTCCGCCGTGGCCCCCCGGCCGACCAGGCACTGGGCGACCACGAGGCCGGAGCGGTTGTACCCGTAGTAGCAACGCACCAGGGTCCGGCGCCCCGCGTCCAGGGCCCGCCCCGCCGTGTCGGCCAGGCGGCGGACGGTGTCGAGCTGGGCGGCGTTCAGGGGCGCGTCGGGCATCTCCCCGACCAGGTGCTCGGCGGCCGGGCCGGGGCCGTGGCCGGGGCGGGTGTAGAGGCTGATCACGAGGTCGAACTCGTCGGTGACGACGGCAGGGCGCAGCTCGCCGTCGGCGTCGGCGTAGACGTGGCCGCCCATCCAGAGGCCGGGGGTGATCTCGTCCCAGGGGGTCGGGGGCCGGGGCGCGTCGGGGTTCTTCCAGTGGGTCTTCGTCATCGTGGCCGGATCGTACAACAGCCCTTCAGGCTACGGGAGTTTCACAGAAGACGGCCTCGCGGAACGCGGTGCGCAGCGCTGTGGCGGGAGGGGCCGCGGGGGCGGGTGCGGGCGCGGCGCCGGGCAGCAGGGCGGCCCAGCGGTCGTGCCGCGGGGAGACCCACAGCGCCGGGCCGGTGGCGGCCGGCGGGTGGTGGGCCCACACCCCGGCGGGGGCGGGGTGCCAGAGCAGGCCGCGGGAGGGGGTGAGCTCCCCGGTGCGGATGCGCAGGGATTCGGCCGTCCAGGCCCGGCTGATGGGATGGTCGGCGGTGGACAGCAGGTGGCGCGGGAAGCGGACCAGGTCGGCGAGCGGCGCGTACAGGGTGCCGTCGGCGAAGCGGGTGCGGTCCATGCCCAGCGGCCGCCAGATACGGGTCGTGGCGCACTCGGCCAGCGGGGTGCCGGTGAGGTGTTCGGCGAGACGGGTGAGGGCGGCGAGGGCGGGCGGCCCCTCGCCGTGCGTGAGCAGGTGGTGGGCAGTCGCCGCACCGGGCAGTCCCGCCGCGGCCCCTTCCCCGTAGGCGGTCAGCGGGGTGTGCAGCGCGAGGTCCCCGGCGGCGACGAGGCTCCCGAGCACGGGCCACAGCGCGAGCACGGCCGTGAGTCCGCCCACGTCGAGGGGGGTGTCCCCGTCACCGGGCGAGCCCGCGTGAACGGAGTCCGCCGACCCCGCCGCCCAGACGGCTTCCGGGTCGGCGCGGCGGACGAGGGCCTCGATGGGGCCCGCCTGCAAGCGGCGCGTCATCATGCCGGGCACGCTACGTCCCCCCACCCGCCCTCCCGCGCACGTCGCGTCCCTGTCGCCCCCCGCCACCCGAATGCGGGGGGCGGCGGGCGGCGACGGCCGGTGGGACACCCGCCGCCACTCGATCACGTAACTGCGGTGCGGCGCGGTGGCGGTGACGGCGGTGGAGACGCCCGAGCCGCTGCCGGCCGGCCCGCGACGAGGTCGTCCCCGAAGGGGTACAGGGCCGGGTTGGGCGTCGCGGTGCTCGGGATGTCCCCGTTGGTGCCGCCGGTGGGGCAGCGCGACGAGTGGGTGGCGTTCAGGTCGCAGGTGCCGTGGGGCAGGGTGACCTCGGAGCGGCCCTGCGCGTCGGCGGTGGCGGTCACCGGGGTGTCCGCGATGGTGACGGAGGCGCCGGCGGCGGGCCCGGCGGCGGATCGTGGTGAGCGTGTCGTCACGTCCCTCACAAGAGGGCCTATCCGGCCGACTTCGCTCCGGTCCGCGCACGCCATGTGCCTGCCGGGTGGCCCTTCCGGGCGGGGCGCGCCAGCCTGGGGGCATGACCGAACCCGCGCCCGGTGTTCCGCTGCGGTCCGCCCAGGGGCGGTGGATCCTGCTCGCCACCGTGCTCGGGTCGAGCATGGCGTTGCTGGACTCGACCGTCGTCAACGTGGCGCTCCCGCGCATCGGAGTCGATCTCGGCGCCGACATGGCGGTGCTCCAGTGGACCGTGAACGCCTATCTGCTGACCCTGGCCGGGCTGATCCTGGTGGGCGGGGCGCTCGGCGACCGGTTCGGGCGGCGCCGGATCTTCGTGCTCGGGGTGGTGTGGTTCGCGGCGGGCTCGCTGGTGTGCGGGCTCGCGCCCGGCGCCGGGGTGCTGATCGCCGCCCGCGCCTTCCAGGGCGTCGGCGGCGCGCTGCTGACGCCCGGTTCGCTGGCACTGATCCAGGGGTCGATCCACCGCGACGACCGGGCCCGCGCCATCGGCCTGTGGTCGGGGTTCGGCGGGATGGGCGCCGCGGTCGGGCCGTTCCTCGGCGGGTGGCTGGTGGACGGGCCGGGCTGGCGGTGGGTGTTCCTGCTGAACGTGCCGGTCGCCGCGCTGTGCGTGCCGGTGGCGCTGAGACACGTACCGGAATCGCGGGACCCGGCGGCGCACGGGCGGTTCGACGTGGCCGGCGCCCTCCTGGGCGCGGGGTCGCTGGCCCTGATCACCTACGCCCTGATCGAGGCCAGGAGCGGGTCGGCGCTGATCGTGGCCGCGGCGGTGGGCGGGGTCCTGCTGGGCGCCGCGTTCGTGTGCGTGGAACGGCGGCGGCCGGACCCGATGGTTCCACCGGACATCTTCGCCTCCCGGCTTTTCACCGCCGTCAACCTGGTCACCCTGTGCGTCTACGCGGCCTTCGGCGGGTTCTTCTTCCTCGTCGTGCTCCAGCTCCAGGTGGTGTCCGGTTACTCGGCACTGGCCGCCGGGGCCGCGCTGCTCCCGGCCACCCTGCTGATGCTGCTGTTGTCGGCCCGCTCGGCCGCGCTCGGGGAGCGGATCGGACCGCGGATCCCGCTCACGGTGGGGCCGCTGCTGTGCGCGGCCGGGATGCTGCTGACCCTGCGGGTGGGCCCGGACGCCTCCTACGTGCAGGACGTGCTGCCGGCCATGGTGGTGATGGGCTGCGGAATGGTCACCCTGGTGGCTCCGCTGACGGCGACCGTCCTGGCCTCGGTGGACCCGGGCCGGGCGGGCCTGGCCAGCGGCATCAACAACGCCGCCGCGCGGGCCGCCGGGCTCCTCGCGGTGGCGGCGCTGCCGTTGCTGGCGGGGATGGGCCCGGACACCTACCTGTCGGCGGAGGCCTTCGACGCCGCCTTCGACCGCGCCATGCCCTGGTGCGCGGGGGCCCTGCTGGTGGGGGCGGCCCTGGCGTTCGCGACCGTACGCTCCCCGGCGCCCGGGGAGCCCCACCCCCACCAGCAGTGCCGCATGCAGTGCCCGGTCGGTGCGCCGCCGCTGGAGCCACCGGCGGCGGCCGGGGGCGAGGAGTCCAGGGGTGAGGAGTCCAGGAGTGAGGGGTGACGACCGCTTCCCGGGAACCGGCCCGGACGTCCCCACGAGCCCGACCGGTGGGAGCCCGCCATGTGCTGGAGCACGGCCGCGGACCTGACGGCGGGCACCGTGGTGACCGCCGTCGGAGTGGTGTGCCTCGCCCGGGTGCGGCGGGCCGGCGACCTGCCCGTCGCGGCGCTGCCGCTGCTGGGCGCGCACCAGCTGGTCGAGGCCGCCGTCCGGCACGCGGGCGGCGGCTGCGGTCCGGCCACCACGGCCTGGGCGATGATCGCCCTGCCCGTGCTGCCGGTGTGGGTGCCGCTCGGGGTGCTGGTCGCCGCCGGGCCCGGGGCCCCGCGGCGGCTCCGGGGGCCGGCGGCCGTCGGGACCGGCACCGCCGCGGTCCTGGCGTACTGCCTCGCTACGCGGCCGGTGACCGCCGAGGTACGGGGCCGCCTGGTCGGGTACGGGGTGGACGTCCCGTACGTACCGCTGGTCCTCGCGGGCTGCCTCTACGCCACCCTCGGGGCGCTGCTGCTCACCGGGGACCGGCGGCTGCGGGTGCTGGGCGCCGTCCTGGCCGCCGGGGCGCTGGTCTGCGCGGCGCTGTGGCGGCTGGAATTCGCCTCCACCTGGTGCGCCTTCGCCGCGGCGGCCTCCGTGCTGGTGCTCGGCTGGGTACGCCGTCCGGTGGTGCCCTGCGGGATCCCGGAGGGGCGCGACTACTGGTTCTGGCCGCCCAGCACGAAGAGGAGGTAGACGAAGAAGGCGAAGAGGTGACCGACGAAGAGGTACGCGATCAGCCGGATGACCAGGCCGCGGGGGAACCGCGACTCGATGCGGCCCAGCAGACCGGCCGGCTGGGCCGCGGCGTCGGTACCGGCGGCGGTCCCGGCCGTGGCGCCGGCGGCGGTCCCGGCCGTCGTGCCGGCGGCGGTCCCGGCCGTCGTGCCGGTCTCCTCGGCCCCGGTGCCCGTCGCCTCGGACGTGGCCGCGGTCTTCTCGGACGTGGTGGGCATGGTCTCCTCCTTGGTCATGGGTACGGCTCCTCGGCTAGCGGTGCTGCGTGGTGGAGGCGCCGCCGAGGCACAGCCCGGCGAGGTTGCTCTGCAGCAGGGTGTGGACGAACAGCAGCTCGGCTCCGCCGTGACCCGGCGCGGCGATCCGGTGCGGGGTGAGCGAGTCGAAGTGCGCGCTGTCCCCCGGCTCCAGCAGGTACTCGGTCTCCCCCAGGTGCAGCCGCAGCTGTCCGGTGAGCACGTACAGCCACTCCTCCCCGGGGTGGACGCGGACCAGCTCGCCCTGGCTGCGCCCCTGGGGCACGTGCACGCGCAGCGCCTGCATCCCCCGTCCGGAGCCCCCGGCCTGCCAGTACGTCCACCCGTCGGCCTCGCGGGCCCCGGGACCACCGGCCCGTACGATGGGATCCGCGACGGCCGGATTCTCGCCCAGCAGCTCGGAGACCGTCGTACCGTAGGTGCGGGCGAGCCCGAGCAGCAGCGGCAGCGAGGGCTGGCGCCGTCCGGTCTCCAGGCGGGACAGGTGCGCGGGCGAGAGCCTGGCCCTGGCCGCGGCGGCCTCCAGCGTGAGGCCCGCGCGTCGGCGCAGTTCACGCAGCTGCGGCGCGACGGCGGGCAGGTCTTCGGGCAGGCCGTCGTCGTGGCGGTCCGGGCCCTCGGCTCGGGGGTTCATACCTCTGATTGAGTCAGATTCTTACCCTGCTGGCAATTTTCTTGCCTCTGAGGCAAAACCATTCGTTCCGCCCCCTCCTCACGTGGTGCGGGCGCCTCCCTGCTCCAGGACCGTCTCCACCGTGTCCGCCTCCTCGGCGCTCTTGTCCGGCCGGTGGCGCAGGACCCGGGCGAAGCGCAGGGCGACACCGGCCGGGTAGCGGGGTGAGCGTTGCAGCCCGTCGTAGGCGATCTCCACCACCAGCTCGGGCCGGACCCGGACGGTGAAGCCGTCGTCCCCCTGCGCCAGCTCGGTCAGACGTCCGGTCTGCCAGCGCAGCATCTCGTCCGTCAGTCCCTTGAAGGTCTTGCCCAGCATCGCGTACGTGCCGTCGGCGGTCCGCGCGCCCAGGTGCAGGTTCGACAGCAGGCCGGTGCGGCGGCCGTGGCCCCACTCGGCGGCGAGCACCACCAGGTCGAGGGTGTGCACGGGTTTGACCTTCAGCCATCGCTTGCCGCGCCGGCCGGCCGCGTAGACCGAGTCCAGCGCCTTGACGACGACCCCTTCGTGCCCCCGGCTCAGCGCCCCGGCCAGGAACTCCTCGGCCTCGGCCGCACCGGCGAGCGGATCGTCCACCACCAGCCGACGCACCCGCCAGGCCTCGGGGACCAGGGCGGCGAGAGCCGCGTGGCGTTCACGGACGGGCAGGTCGAGCAGCACCCGGTCGCCGAGGGCCAGCAGGTCGAAGAAGTACGCGTGCACCGGGAGGGCGCGCCGCGCCGCCGCCACGTCCACCCGGGAGCCGACCCGGCTCGCGATCTCCTGGAAGGGCACCGGGCGGCCGCCGGCATCCTGACCGATGACCTCGCCGTCGAGGACGAACCTCTCCCCCGGCAGGCTCCGCGCCAGTTCCACCACCTCCGGCAGCCGGTCGGTGATCTCGTCCAGGGAGCGGGTGTGGATCCGCACCTCGTCCCCCGACCGGTGGACCTGGACGCGGATCCCGTCGAGCTTCTCCTCCACGGCGCAGGGCCCCAGCGCGACGAGGGCGTCGGCCACCGACCGCGCGGTCCCGGCGAGCATCGGCCGCACGGGCTGCCCGACGCGCAGGGTCACCCCGCGCAGCGCCGCGGCCCCTCCGGTCAGTACCGCCGCGGCCGCCCGGGGCAGCGAGCCCTCCAGCATCACGGCCCGGCGCAGGTCCGCGGCCGGTACCCCGGCGGCCTTGGCCACGCCTTCCAGGGCCACCGCGTCCAGGGCCCCCTGGCGCACCTCCCCGGACAGCAGGCCGCGCAGGAACGCCTGTTCCTCGACGGTGGCGGCGCCCAGCAGGCCGTCCACGATCCGCCGGCGCTCCGCCTGCGCGCCGGGGCCCGCGACCGCGGCCAGCGCGGACACCGCGTCGTCCACGGCCCGTACGGTCAGGGAGGGGCCCGGCGCCGGGGCCGTTTCCCGGCCCAGGGTCCGCCAGCCGACACCCGGGCGGCCCTGGGGAAGGCGGCCGGAAAGATAGGAGACGACCAGGGCGACCTCCTCGGCGGGGGCGGACGCGAACACCTCCGCGAGCAGGGCGGTCTTGCGGGAGCGGGCGGCGGTCCCGGCGACCTCCCGGGACACGCGCGCGACCTCGGCCAGCAGCATGCGGCCCATCCTCCCGCCGCCCGGCCCGGCACGCAGGTCGAGGGTGCGGGCGGCTCGCGCGCGGCGGCGTGGACCGCGGTCGGCGCGGCCGGGTGC
>NZ_JBFRER010000101.1:0-32467 GCF_052114405.1 Streptomyces sp. M-16
CCTGCTGAACACCGCCGGGAAGCCCGTCGACGGGGCCGGGCGGAACGACTACGTCGGGTACGGCGTCGTGCGGCCGAGGGTTGCCGTTCCCACGCCCGGGGATCCGGGGCCCGCGGACGTCTACCCGCTTCCCGATCTGGCGGCCGCCGCCCCTGGCGGGAAAACGACGGAAACTGGCGCGTCCAAGCCCGTACCGCTGCCCGAGGCGAGCGTTAAAAAGAGTGACGGCAGTAGCCTTCCGTGGATCGCCCTCGGGCTGGGTGCCTGCGTCGTCATCGGCGGAGCCGTGACCGCCGTCGCCGTACGCCGCAACCGCCGCTGAACCGAACCCGACCGCCCCTGGAGGCCCGGATGTCGTTCGACGAGGAATGGGCCGCCGCGCGCACCACCGCAGCGGCCAACGTCTCCACGCGGCTCAACCAGGCCCCCGGCACCGGCGGCCAGGACCTCGAACTCAACCAGGACCACATCGGCGCCGTCGGCACCGAGGCCCATACGCTGCACTCCCGCCTCCAGACCGATGGCAAGCACGCCGCCACCGCCACGGCCGAAGCCGCCGGCGCGCTCGGCAAGGAGGGCTTCGCGAGCGGGGCGGCCCTGACGAGGCTCAACTCCCGCTGGGAGAGCCAGGTGAAGACCCTCGTCGCCGCCTGCGCGCAGATCTCCAATGGGCTGAACTACTCCCTCTCCTCGCACAACAAGGAGGAGCAGCAGCTCCACGCCGAGTTCACGACCTCGAAGCTCGACGAGTACCTCAAGTAGGCGGCGCCCGTGCTGACGTACGAGAACGTCCTCAACGCCCCGGTCGACAAGCTCCAGACGGCGGCCACCGACTGGCAGGCGATGGCCGCGAAGCTGGAGGAACTGGCCGAGGCGGCCCGCAACGGCATGAAGGCCAAGGCCGACAAGGCTGAGTGGAGCGGGGTCACCGCCGGGGTGGCGCGGCCGTTCGTGGCGAAGACGGCCAAGGAGTTCGAGGACGCCGCCAAGGAGGCCAAGGGCGTCCATCAGGCGCTCACCCAGGCCCACGCCACGTTCGCCTCGTCCCGCGACCGGCTGAAGAAGCTCTCCGAGGAGGAGGTGCCCGCCGCGGGCTTCCGGGTGGACGCCAAGGGCAGGGTGCAGGCCGCCCCCCTCGTCACCGAGGAGGAGCGCTACGCGGCCCGGCACGACCCCGACTACCAGGAGTCCATCCGCGTCAACCTGCCCCAGTGGCAGGCGAAGATCGACGCGGCCGTCGACGCCTGCGACGACGTCGACCAGTCGCTCGCCCGCCTCCTGGGCGCCGACGTCGCCGAGGACCACAACTTCAGCGCGCCCAAGTACGACGGCCTCGCCGCCGAACAGGCCGGCCGCGCCGCCGCCCTCGCGAAGAAGGGGCGGGACCTCTCCCACGCCGAACTCGTCGAGCTGAACGAGCTGCTGGCGGACAACGCGAAGGTCGCGGAGTTCTCGACGGCCTTCTACCAGGAGCTGGGGCCCAAGGGCGCGCTCCAGTTCTTCGGCTCCATGTCGACCGACACCCAGGAGTGGGGCAAGGTCGACGAACAGCGGCTCAAGGACGTCCGGGAACTCCAGAAGAACCTGGGCCTGAACCTGGCGACGGCAACCCGCTCCACGTCCGAACCGCACCTCCCCGACAGCTATGCGCAGGAACTGCGCAAGCTCGGCACCCAGCACATCCCGCTGGCGAAGTACGACCAGAACCCGCCCTACGGCTACCAGCTGCTCGGCGGGATCATGCGCTACGGCAACTACGACCCCAAGTTCCTGGTCCCCATCGCCGAACACGCCACCCAGATCCACGCGAAGGACCCCGACTTCTTCAACGGGACCCGCCGCCTGGACGGTCTCGGCAAGAACCTGTTGAACCCCTCCGGGATCAACGGCGCCGGATACGACCCGGTGGTCAGCTTCCTGGAGGCACTGGGGCACAGCCCGGAGGCGTCGGCCGAGTTCTTCGACCCCCGCAGAACGCTCCATGCATACGGCCAGGACGGCACGGAGAAGCCTGGCCACCCCGACCTGGGCAAGGACGCGAAGGGCAAACCGGTCACCGGGTACCTCGACTTCTTCGCCAACGAGAAGTACGACTACACCATCGACATGGAAGGCACGGACTTCGACGACCTGAAGAAGGTCGAGAAGCACATGCCGGACGCCCTGGGCCACGCCCTGGAGGCAGCCGCACTCGGTCACGCCTGGGACGACCCCCAGCCGGAACTCAACCGCACCGAGACCGGTGCGCGGGTCATGCAGGCGGTAGCAGCCAAGTACGGCGGCGATGCAGGGCTCCTCAAGCACCAGGAGGTCCTTGCCGACAGTCTTGGCACCATGACGGCCGGGTACATCGACGACATCAACCAGGCACTCGATGGCCACGGAACGCAGAGCGTCTTCGCCGGGGCAGACGGTGGCAAGCAGGCGCACATGGAGATCGAGCGTGACGGCGCCCGTGACCT
The DNA here is from genome assembly GCF_052114405.1 of Streptomyces sp. M-16. NCBI lineage: Bacteria > Bacillati > Actinomycetota > Actinomycetes > Kitasatosporales > Streptomycetaceae > Streptomyces > Streptomyces sp. M-16. The sequence continues at coordinate 2,463 of NZ_JBFRER010000101.1, forward strand.
GCTGGCCGCCCTCGGACAGCACCCGGATGCGTACGCCACCGTTTCCACCGCGGAACGGGTCTACTCGGCGAGTGTCCTGGAGAGTCAGGCCGAGCAGGACGGCAGGATCGACGAGGGCCGGGCCCGATCGACGATCCGTACGACGGCCGAGGTGCAGGGAATTCTCGACGAGTCCAGGGCGGAACAGGTCAGAGGCGTCGGCGAGAAGAAGCACGAGGAGTTCGAGAAGGCGCACGAGCAGAGTTCCGCCTGGGTGGAGTTCGGCACTACGGCGGCCATCGCCGGTGGTGTGGCCTTTCTGCCTGCCACGGCGGCCGCCGCCGGTGCGGCGGCGATCGTTGTTCCGCTGGCCGTCGACGTCGGCACCGGCGCCGTGGAGCAGGCGGCTGCGGGGGTCGTCGGGGACTGGTCCGACGAGGCCAAGGAGAAGCACAAGGACAAGATCGACGGCGAGACGCACGACAGCAACAAGGCGATGTTCCAGGCCGGTGAGCACAGTGCGGAGGCGCCGATGCGGGAGTTCATGAGGCGTCACGACGTCGATCCGAACGGCGACTTCGGCAACGATTTCATCGAGTCGATGCGCATCGGCTACGAATCCGGCAACTCCATTGCCCGGCAGCAAGGCCATGAGGCGCAGACGAAGGGCGTCTCGTGAACGGCGGTCGGATACGGCGCCCGCTGGCGGGCCCGTCCGTATGGGTGGCTGCCCTCGGCGTGGCGGCTGCGGGCTGCTCATCAGGGGAAGCGGAACCGCCGACAAGGATCTCCGCCCCGCAGACGTTCTCCGCCGACCGGGTCTGCGGTGGTCTCTTCGCGGGCGAGGGCGGGAAGGCGTTGGAGCGGATCCTGGAGTCCACGAACTTTCGGTTCCTGGACGAGAAGGCGAACCGGGACCTGAGGTCCATCGCGCAGACGATGGAGGACGCCTATCGGTCCGGCAAGAGGATCCGGGACATGCCCCAACCGGTCTGTGAAGTCGCGGGGCCGGACAAGGAGCGGCACATCCCCACAGTGCGCCTGATGTTCACCGCCTACAGCAAGCACGCGGGCGACCCGGTCGATTTCCCCGGCGTGAGCGACAGCGGCGTGCGGGTGTCGGCAGACGGCAAGCGGGTCTATTTCTCGTACGACTGCGTCAGCCCCCGGGTGGGCTCCACGGCGGACGTCCCCCTGCGGATCAGGATCTTGTTCCACGAGCAGTGGGACGAGAGCAAGGGCGCGACCGCCCTCGCCCAGGACTACCTGGCCGTCACCCACTCGGCGGCGCTCGCCGTAGCCAAGAAGCTCGGGTGCGTCGATGACGGCGGGCTCCCCGCCCGGGCGCAGGAGCTGCCGCCGTCGGCCGGAGCAGGCACGGGCGCCGGCTCGGCGGCCGCCGAGAGCCCCGCCCCCTAGGGCTCCCGCACACCGGTGAGGCCGCCCGGGGGAGGGATCCCCCGGGCGGCCTCGGTGAGAAGCCGTGACCGGAATCGAACCGGCGTAACTCGCTTTGCAGGCGAGTCCCTCAACCACTCGGGCACACGGCTGTGTGGTGGTGACGCGTACGACGCTACGGGCGGCCGGCCGCGGCGGGTAGAGGGGCGGGCGGGGTGCAATGTGACTGCCATGTCGCGTTCACAGTCCTAGGTCCCGGGGCGGAGGAGGGATCAGTCCAAAAGACAGGGGCGTCAGGCCGGTGTGGGCCTTACTCTGGGGCGATGAGCGCCCTTGAACCCCGGATATCCGTGCCCGACGCCGCCCCGCCCCCGCAGGGCGGCGTCCTCGGGCCCGCGTACCGGACGCTCAGTGTCGGGATGATCTCCGTCATCTTCCTGATCGCCTTCGAGGCCACCGCCGTCGGGACGGCCATGCCCGTCGCCGCCCGGGAGCTGGACGGGATCGGGCTCTACGCCTTCGCGTTCTCCGCCTACTTCACCACCAGCCTCTTCGGCATGGTCCTGTCCGGGCAGTGGTCCGACCGGCAGKGGCCGCTGCGGCCGCTCACCGTCGGGATCGGGGCCTTCGCCGCCGGGCTGGTGTGCTCCGGGACCGCCGTGGGCATGGGGGTCTTCGTCCTCGGGCGGGCCGTGCAGGGGTTCGGGGGCGGGCTGGTCATCGTCGCGCTCTACGTGGTGGTCAGCCGGGCCTACGAGGAGCGGCTGCGGCCCGCCATCATGGCCGCCTTCGCCGCGAGCTGGGTCGTGCCGTCCATCGTCGGGCCGCTGGCCGCCGGGACGGTCACCGAGCACCTGGGCTGGCGGTGGGTGTTCCTCGGCATCCCGGCGCTGGTCGTCGTACCGCTGGTGGTGGCCCTGCCCGCGATCCGGCGGACCGCCTCCGGGCCCGTCGACCCCGGGGCGGCCGTCGCGTTCGACCGGCGCCGGATCGGGTTCGCCTTCGGGATCTCGCTGGGCGCGGGGCTGCTCCAGTACGCCGCCCAGGACCTGCGCTGGCTGTCGCTGCTGCCCGGCGCCGCGGGCGTGGCCCTGCTGGTGCCGGCCGTGCGGGCGCTGATGCCGCGCGGGACGTACCTGGCCCGGCGGGGTCTGCCGTCCGTGGTGCTGCTGCGCGGGGTCGCGGCGGGGTCCTTCATCGGGGCCGAGAGCTTCGTGCCGCTGATGCTGGTCACCCAGCGGGGGCTGAGCCCCACGATGGCCGGCTTCTCGCTGGCGCTGGGYGGGGTGACGTGGGCGGTCGGCTCCTGGGTGCAGTCCAAGGGGCGGATGGCGCCGTACCAGGAGCGGCTCATGGTCGCCGGGATGGTCATGGTGGCCCTCGCCATCGCGGCGGCCCCGGCGGTGCTCATCGAGGCCGTCCCCGTCTGGACCGCGGCGCTCGCCTGGGGGGTGGGCTGCCTCGGCATGGGACTGGTGATCGGCTCCACGAGCGTGCTGCTGCTGAAGCTGTCGGCCCCGGAGGAGGCGGGGGCGAACTCCGCCGCGCTGCAGATCTCCGACGCCCTCGCGAACGTGGTGCTGCTCGCCGCCGTGGGCGCCGCCTTCGCCGGGCTCGGCGGGGGAGCGGTGGGGGCGGCCGGGCACACCCTGACCGAGGGTGCCACCGCCTCGCACCCCGCCGCCTTCCTGGCGGTGTTCCTGCCGATGGCGTGCGTGGCGCTGGTGGGGGCCTGGGTCGCGACCCGGCTGGACCCCGCCCCGTCCGAGACGGGCACCGACTCCGCCCCGGCCGTGACCGGCACCGACCCCGCCCAGGCCGAGACGGGCACGGACCCCGCCCAGGCGGCGCCGGGCACCGCCCCCGCCGAGACGGACCCCGCCCCCGCCGAGACGGGAACCCGGAAAAGCTGAGGGGGCGGGCGGCCCGAGGGGATAGGTTCGGCGGCATGTACGAGCTGACCCTCCCCCTCTCCGACGCCGAGCGCGCCGAGCTCTCCGACCTGGCCGACGCCACCGGCCGCACGCCCGAGGAGCTCGCGCTGGACGCCGTACGGGAGCACCTGCGGGCGGAGCGCGAGCGCGTCGGGGAGGCCGCCGCGCGCCTCGCCCGCGCCCACGCCCCGCTGCTGGAGAGGCTCGGGCAGTGAGCGCCGTGGACGGGCGCGCCGTGGACGGGCGCGCCGTGGACGGGCGCGCCGTAAACGGGGGAGCCGTGGACGGGGGAGCCGTGCGCCACCTCACCCTCGCCGAGGTCCTCGACCTCGCCCGGCACGCCTGCCTGGCCCGGGACCAGACCGTGGAACTGCGCGCCCCCGGGCTGCTGGAGTCCGCCGTGCACCGGCCCAGGGCGCGCATGTTCGGGGTGCCGGCCTACGAGGACCCGTACGAGCAGGCGGCCGCGCTGCTGCACGGCATCGCCGTGAACCACCCCCTGGTCGACGGGAACAAGCGCACCGCCTGGCTGGCCGCCGCCACCTTCCTCGCCGTGAACGGCATGGACCTCGCGGCGGTTGACCAGGATGCGGCGTACGACCTGGTCATCGACGTCGCCGCCGGGCACGAGGCCGATGTCGCCGTGATCGCGGACCGGTTGCGCGCGATGTGAGCGCCGGGAGGTTCCCGATGTGACGCTCGCCGCACCCGCCGAGGTCACGGGCCTGTCCCTCCGGGAGGGGCGGGCGGGGGCCGGTAAGGTGGCCCGGTTGTCCTACGTACGACCGCGACCGTGACTGAGACGAACCGGAGACCGTGACTACTACCGCCTCCCACCACCTCTCACCCGCCTTCCCCGGCCGCGCGCCGTGGGGCACCGCCAGCAAGCTGCGTGCCTGGCAGGAGGGTGCCCTCAACCGGTACATCGAGACGCAGCCGCGCGACTTCCTCGCGGTCGCGACCCCCGGAGCCGGCAAGACCACCTTCGCGCTGACCCTCGCGTCCTGGCTGCTGCACCACCACGTGGTGCAGCAGGTGACCGTCGTCGCGCCGACCGAGCACCTGAAGAAGCAGTGGGCGGAGGCGGCTGCCCGGATAGGCATCCGGCTCGACCCGGAGTACTCCGCCGGGCCGCTGAGCAAGGACTACCACGGGGTCGCCGTCACCTACGCGGGTGTCGGCGTGCGCCCGATGCTGCACCGCAACCGCTGCGAGCAGCGCAAGACCCTGGTGATCCTCGACGAGATCCACCACGCGGGCGACTCGAAGTCGTGGGGCGAGGCCTGCCTGGAGGCCTTCGACCCGGCGACCCGGCGCCTGGCCCTGACCGGCACGCCCTTCCGGTCCGACACGAACCCGATCCCCTTCGTCACGTACGAGGAGGGCAACGACGGGATCCGCCGGTCCTCCGCGGACTACACGTACGGCTACGGCAACGCGCTCGGCGACGGCGTCGTGCGGCCGGTCATCTTCCTCTCCTACAGCGGCAACATGCGCTGGCGCACCAAGGCGGGGGACGAGATCGCCGCCCGCCTCGGCGAGCCGATGACCAAGGACGCCATCTCGCAGGCCTGGCGGACGGCGCTGGACCCGCGCGGCGACTGGATGCCGAACGTGCTGCGCGCCGCCGACCAGCGGCTGACGGAGGTGAGGAAGGGCATCCCGGACGCGGGCGGCCTCGTCATCGCCTCCGACCAGGACTCGGCACGCGCGTACGCCAAGCTGATCCGCGAGATCACCGGGACGAAGGCGACCCTGGTGCTCTCCGACGACACGGGCGCCTCGAAGAACATCGACACCTTCAGCGGGAACGACGACCGCTGGATGGTCGCGGTCCGCATGGTGTCCGAGGGCGTCGACGTCCCGCGCCTGGCGGTCGGCGTGTACGCGACGACGATCTCGACGCCGCTGTTCTTCGCGCAGGCGGTCGGGCGTTTCGTGCGATCGCGCAGGCGCGGCGAGACGGCGTCCGTGTTCCTTCCGACGATCCCCTACCTGCTCGGCTTCGCGAACGAGATGGAGGTCGAGCGCGACCACGTCCTCGACAAGCCGAAGAAGCAGGGCGAGGAGGACCCGTACGCCGAGTCCGAGAAGGAGATGGACGAGGCGAACCGGCAGGAGGACGAGGACACCGGCGAGGACGAGCAGATGTCCTTCGAGGCGCTGGAGTCCGACGCCGTCTTCGACCGGGTGCTGTACGACGGCGCCGAGTTCGGCATGCAGGCGCACCCGGGCAGCGAGGAGGAGCAGGACTACCTCGGCATCCCGGGACTGCTGGAGCCGGACCAGGTGCAGATGCTGCTCCAGAAGCGGCAGTCGCGGCAGATCGCGCACAGCCGGCGCAAGCCGGACTCGGAGGCGGACCTGCTGGAGCTGCCGGCCGACCGGCGGCCGGTGGTGTCGCACAAGGAGCTGCTGGAGCTGCGCAAGTCGCTGAACACGATGGTCGGCGCATACGTCCACCAGAGCGGCAAGCCGCACGGGGTGATCCACACGGAGCTGCGCCGGGTGTGCGGCGGGCCGCCGAGCGCGGAGGCGACGGCGGGGCAGCTGCGGGAGCGGATCAAGAAGGTGCAGGAGTGGGCCACCCGGATGCGGTAGCGCGTCCGCGGGGGGTGTGAAACGCGGAACGGGGTCCGTGCGCTGCTGCGCACGGACCCCGTCCCGGCCGCTTGCTGCTTACGCGGTGGTGCGACGACGACGGCCGGTACCGGCGACGAGGGCCGCACCCATGGCGAGCGCGACGCCGCCGGCGCCGAGGGCCCAGCTGGTGGCCGCGTCGGTACCGGTCTCGGCGAGCTGGCCGCCCGTGTTGGTGGTGCCACCGTTGCCCGGGAGCACGATCGGCGTGGTGGTGCCACCACCGTTCGGCTTGCTGTCGTTGCCGCCACCGTTGTTGTGACCGCCGGTGTTGCCGCCACCGTTGTTGTGACCGCCGGTGTTGCCGCCGGTGTTGTTGTGACCGCCGGTGTTGCCGCCCGTGTTGCCACCGGTCGAGGCCGAGGTGATCTTCGAGTTGAAGAACTGTGTGTCGGACGCGAACGGCTCGTCCACGTCGTTGCTGCCGCCGGCGACGACGAACTGGATGTTGCCGACCGGAGCGTCCTTGCTGAACTTCATGCGCAGCTTGACGGTGAAGACCTCGCCCTTGTCGACATAGCTGTCGAAGACGGTGCCCGCCGTCTGGCCGGACGGGTCCTTGTCGGCGGCGACCCACTTCGTGCCGTTGAAGATCTGGATGTCGAGGTGCTTGGAGTGCAGGGTGTCGTCGTCGTTGCCGCCGAGGACGGCGAAGCCGTAGTCTTTGAACCCCTGGATGCCGGAGTTGTCGACCGTCAGGGTGACCTCCGTCCAGTCGCCGCCGGCACTGAAGCCGGCCGCGGGCAGGCCGCGCAGGCCCAGCTTCGGGCCCTCCTTGTACTCGTCCGCGTCCTCGGCGCCCTTGTCGCCGGGCTTCGCCGGGGCGGGCTTTGCGTCCTTCGCCGGGGCGGGCTTTGCGTCCTGGGCCGGGGCCGGGGTCTGCGCGGCCGGCTTGGCGTCGGCGGCCGGTGCGGCCGGGGTCTCGGCGGCAGGCTTGGCGTCGGCAGCGCCTACGGCGTCATCCTTCGGAGCCGCGTCCGGGGTGGTGATCGCCGGGTTCTGGACCTCGTCCGCCATGGCGGGCGTGGCCATGAGGACCGTCGGGCCCACCACGGCAGCGGCGGCGACGACGGCCATGCGCTTCAGCTTCACTTGTACTTCTTTCCCCTACGTGGGCACGGCGTCGCGCGCCCTGCCCACCCCCAAAAATCTTTTTGAACGTGATCAGAGTAAGGGGGCTGTAAAGCCGTTTTCCCTTGAGGAACATTACGAATTGGCACAGGCGTCAGCAGAAAAGGACACAAACCGACAGTAGGCGCCCGGATTCTGGACGAGGCCTTCCGCTGAGCGGACCCGCTCGCTACTGTCCCCGCATCGAACGCCCCGTGGCAGCGCCGCCGCGGGAGCGCAGCCGGTGCCATGGCCGCTACCGGCGGCCTCTCCGTGCGTCGCCGAGGGACCGGCAGCGCTCCACCCCGTGAGAGTCACCGCCGCCCACCCGAAGGAGAGGGAGAGGCGTCGTGACCGCGGAAACCTCCCAGACTCTCGATCGAGGGCTGAGAGTCCTCAAGCTGCTCGCCGACACAGACCACGGTCTGACTGTCACCGAGCTCTCCAACCGCCTCGGTGTCAACCGCACCGTGGTCTACCGACTGCTCGCCACCCTCGAACAGCACGCCCTGGTCCGCCGCGACCTCGGCGGCCGGGCCCGCGTCGGGCTCGGCGTGCTGCGGCTGGGACGTCAGGTCCACCCGCTCGTGCGGGAGGCGGCGCTGCCCGCGCTGCGCTCGCTCGCCGAGGACATAGGCGCCACCGCGCACCTGACCCTCGTCGACGGCACCGAGGCGCTCGCCGTCGCCGTCGTCGAGCCGACCTGGACCGACTACCACGTCGCCTACCGGGCCGGCTTCCGGCACCCGTTGGACCGCGGTGCGGCCGGCCGGGCCATCCTCGCCGCCCGGCAGGGCACGCTCATCGAGCCCGGCTACACCCTGACCCACGGCGAACTCGAAGCGGGCGCCAGCGGCGCCGCCGCCCCGCTGGTCGGCATCACCGGGCTGGAGGGCAGCGTCGGCGTGGTGATGCTGGCCGACGCCGTACCGGAGCGGGTGGGCCCGCGCGTGGTCGACGCCGCCCGCGAGGTCGCCGACGCCCTGCGCTAGCCGGTTGCCGCCGGCGGTGTTCCCCGGTGAGGGCACCGCCCGGGCCGCGGCCCGCCGCCGGGGAGCCCCCCCGGCGGCCGCGCGCGTGCGGCAGTACCTCGACGGCCGCCCGCCCCGGACGGCAACGTCCCGGCCCCCCCGTGCGCCCCGGCACCCGCGGCCCCGGATACAGGCGGCCCTGCACCCGCACGCCCCGGATACCGGCGCCTCGGCACCCGCACGCCCCGGACGGCCGTGTCCCGGCACCCGCACGCCCCGGACGGCTGTGTCCTGGCACCCGCACGCCCCGGACGGCCGTGTCCCGGCACCCGCACGCCCCCGGACCCGCACGCCCCGGACACCCGCGCCACCGGCACGGGCATGGGCACGCGGGCACGGCTGCGCGGCCCGATAGATTGGCCGGGTGCTCTCTCGCCTCACACGTCTGCCGCGTCCCGCCGCCCTGGCCGTCTGCGCCGCGCCCGTCGCCGCGCTGTTCGCGGTGGCCGCCCTCGCGCCACTGCCCTTCGTGATCGCCCAGCCGGGCCTCACGGCCGACGTGCTCGGCGCCCGTGACGGCAAGGCCGTCATCACCGTCACTGGCGCGCCCACCCGGGACACCAAGGGCCAGCTGCGGATGACCACCATCCAGGCGACCGGCCCCTCCAGCACCGTCACCCTTCCCGAACTGCTCGGGAACTGGTTCGACAGCACCCGGGCGGTCATGCCCAAGGGAGCCGTCTACCCGTCGGGCGGAAGCGACAAGGAGATCGAGCAGCACAACCTGGAGGAGATGACGCAGTCCCAGTCGGCCGCCGCCCAGGCCGCCCTCGGATACCTCCACAAGGACCCGAAGGCGGTCAAGGCCGACCTCAACCTCGCCGATGTCGGCGGCCCCAGCGCCGGACTGCTCTTCTCCCTCGGCATCGTCGACAAGCTCGACGGCGACGGCAGCGGCGGCGACCTCACCGGCGGGCGCACCATCGCCGGTACGGGAACCATCACCGCCGACGGGACGGTCGGCGCCGTCGGGGGAGTGGGCCTCAAGACCCAGGCCGCCCGCCGCGACGGGGCGACGGTCTTCCTCGTCCCGAAGGCGGAGTGCTCCGACGCCAAGGCCGAACTCCCCGAGGGGCTCCGGCTGATCCCCGTTACTTCACTGACGGGCGCGGTGGACTCGCTGCGGGCGCTTCAGCGGGGCGGGGAGGTTCCGGCCTGCTGAGGGCGGGGGCCAGGGACGAACGGACCGAGCGGGCGCATCCGGGGGCCTGAGGCTCCCGGACACGCCCGCTCGTCGTCAGACGCTCACCCAGGTCACCACAGAGGTACGGGCAGTGGAGCTGTGCTCAGTGCCGGAATGGTCCAGCGCTGCGGGTTGGTGGCGTTGCAGTCCCACAAGTAGAGCTGGGTGCCGCTCTGCATGTTGCTCGCGTCCACGCACCGTCCGGAGACCGGGTTGTACAGGCTGCCGTCCGCCCGGGGCAGGAACTGCTGAGCGGGGTAGCTGTGGCAGCCCACGATCTGGATCGGTGTGCCGTTGGAGGTACCGGCGCCGGTGGCGTCGAGGCACTTGTCCTGGTGGCGGATGGTCCCGTCGGCTCGGATGTCGAACTTCTGGGCGTTGCCGCCACCGATCATGTTGCAGTCCCAGGCCTGGATCTTGTTCCCGTCGACGGGCCGGCCGTTGTCGTTGTCCATGCAATGGCTCGGTTTGGCGGCGAGGGAGATGGGGCCGGTGGCTCCGGGCGCTGTGGGCGGGGCGGCGTAAGGGTAGACGGCCAGGTTGCTGACGCCGCCCTTGAGGCCCTCGTGGTAGTAGTCGGCCCTTCCGTTCTCCTTGTACCGGCCCAGGACGAGGGGGCCGCTTGGAGCGGGGCTGGTAGCCGCGTTGTGGTGGCCGACGGAGGCGAGCGTGCCGTTCACGTAGAGGCTCATCAGCCCGGTCTCCGCGTTGTAGACGGCGGTGAGCTGCTGCCAGGCGTCAGGGGTGTACCTGGCCGCGTCGTTGACGGTCTTGGTGGACCAGTCGTACGCGGAGCCGTCGACGTCGGCGTAGGTGAGCCCGAAGGCCCAGTTCCTCGAGTTGGGATCGGCGAAGATCGCGAAGGCGCTGTTGCGGTTGTTGTCCTGGCTGATGACGGCACCGCTGGCCCCCGGCTTCACCCAGGCGCTGATGGTGAAGCTCTGCCTGGTCTCCACGACGGGGGCTGCTGTGGTGATGGTCGACGCGCTCCCGTCGAAAGCGGCGTACGGGGTGTTCCGTCCGGCGATGGTGGCGGTGGGCCACGTGATCCCGGCCGCTTCCGCAGGGAAGCTTCCGATGCTGCTGGGCGTACTGGTGCTGCTGGACAGGCCGGTCAGCTTCCACTGTGCCTTGGGCGCGACGAGGTTGCCGACGAAGGACGGCGTCTGGTTGATGCCTGTGACATCGAGGGGCTGGCTGATTCCGGTGCCGTTGAAGGTCGCTAGCTGCTGGTTGGCGTCTACAGCCCACAGGTCGGCCAGCTTGTCCGAGGTGACGTCACCTGCCGAACCCAAGTTCGGGTAGGCGCTCTTGCCGATGCCCGTGGCGATCTTCACACGGCTGGTGGCGCCTCCCCAGGTGGTGGGGTCGAGCAGGCCATTGGGGCCCTTGCTGCCCAGAGTGCGGAAGACATCGCCGGAGGCGTCGTCTCGGAGCCACAGGTCGGGTACGTCGTCACCGTTCAGATCTCCGGGCGCGACAACGGTGAACTTGTCCCAGTCACCGTTGCCCACGAGGACCGGCTCACCGTTGCTGTCGAGGGTGTTGAAGACGCTGCCGTAGTAGGCCCAAAGCTGCTTGCCCTGCTTGACCAGAAGGTCGGCTGCCCCGTCGCCGTTGAGGTCGCCGGGCGTGATGATCTGATCGGCGTTGTGCCAGTGGTCGTCGCCGTTCCAGTCGCTCCCGTAGTCGCAACCGATGGCGGGGTTCTTGACGGGGCAGGCAACGGTGAGTTCGACGGGGTTGTTGACGACCGAGCCGAAACCGTTGTTGGGGTAGGTCCAGAGCTTCTTCTGGGTCATGCCGGACGGCTGCCGCAGCGAGACGAGGTCGTTGTAGCCGTCGCCGTCCCAGTCACCCTGAGTCCCGATCTGAGCCCCGCCGAGGGAGACGCCGCCCTCGGCCGCGGCTGAGAATTTGCCGTTTCCCTGGCCGGCATAGGTGAGCAGACTGCCCCGGGAGTCAACGGTCCAGATGTCGCGGTTGCCGTCACCGTTCAGGTCGTTCGGCCCGTCCCGGGACTGGGAGCGGTTGGCGTAGTAGAGGTAGGTTGCGGTGTCGGAACGGTTGCCGGCCTTGTCCACGGTGATCGCGTAGACGAAGTGTGGGCCGGCTCCGGGAGGTGTGATTGTCACGCTACGGTCAGGGTTGACTGCCTGGAGAGCGGGCTCGGCGTCTGTGTAGTAGAGGATCTCCTTCGCGTCGGTGACGCCGTTGGTGGAGAAGGTGAAGGTTCCGGGAGTGCGAGCCTTGCCCGTGGCCGCAGGCCAGCCGCTCCGGCCGTCGGGGAACTGCGTGGAACTGATCGTCGGGGGCTGGCTGGGGCGCGTGCGGTCGATGCGGAAGCCGCAGCTGGACGACCACTCGGAGTAGGCGTTGTCCTGGTCCTTGGTACGGACCGTCCAGGCGTACGTGCCGTCGGGCAGCGTAGAGTCCGGAACACTCCAGGTGGCGACCCTGCCCTTGGCGGCAGGGATGGTCTGGGTCGTCACCACCGGGGAGCCTCCGGGGAAGCTGCGCAGTCTGGACAGCTGGAACTCGGCTTCCAGGTTCCCTGCGTCAGGGTCGTCCACCGTCGCGTACAGGCTCACCCGGGCGTCACCGATGGTGGGTATGGGCTTGATTCCTGCGGCGAGGTTGCAAGGCCCGTTGGGGCTGACGCCCAGGTTGGTCGGCTTGCTGGGAGGATGGTTGTACTCCGTCTCCAGCGTGATCGTCTTCGGGTCGAAGCGCTTCCACTGGAACACGTCGCCCTCGTTCGAGGCGTAGAGCCCCAGCGTCACGCTGGACCACCCCTTGGAGGCGGACTCCTTCGCGGCCTCGGTGGCGTCGAACTCAAGGTTGCCCTGCGCGCATCCCTCGTAGCCCTTGGCTGCGGTGACCGTCGCGAGCCGTGTCCCCTTGCCCGGCTGGTTGTTCCACGTGGTCTTGGACGAGATGGGGCCGGTGGTCCACAGCTCCACCGGAGTCGCCGTGCAGGACCAGGACCAGGTCTCCTTCACGCGGAAGGTCGACTTCGAGACCAGGGCCCCCTTGATGTTCGAGGTGTCCAGCTGGAAGAAGGAGCGCGAGAGCCCGTTCGTGTCGCTCTCGTAGCCGACCCGGACGTCCTGCTTGGTGTTCCAGTACGAGTTGTTCGGCCAGCTCCGGTAGGCCCAGGCCCAGTTCTGGCGTTCGCCCCACGCGACCGAGGGGTCGATGTAGACGGGGTACTTCGTCTGCGCGCTGGACAGCAGGGCCTGGTCCGGCCGGATCTCCAGGGCGTCGCCGGCGACGGTCGTGGGCATCTGGGCGTCCTTGGCCCCTGACGGCGTCACGAACGCGTCTGAGGGCGCTCCGCCGCCGGTTCCGGGATCGGCGGCCAGGGAGCGCGCGGACGCCGCCGAGCGGGCCTGGGGAGCGGGCTCGGCTCCGGTGGTCGTGGAGTCCCACATCATGGGGGCCGAGGCGGTGAAGACGTTCTGCCCGGCAGGGTTGACCGCGGTCAGCAGTCCGGTCGTCGGGTCGCTGGTGACGTTGAGACCGACCGTGTCGAGCTTGAACTTCAGCAGCGCAAGATCGGGATGCTTTGCCGCCTCGGGCGTCTTGACCACCAGCAGCTGTGAGAAGCCCTCGACCTCGGCCTTGAGCTGTAAGTCCACGTCCGGCAGGACGTTCGGGTACGTGGCCACGTTCTCGGCCAGCGTCGGCTTCGGCAGTGGCTTGGGCCAGGTCAGCGACAGCGTGCGTCCGTCCCGTACGCCGGTCAGCAGGGGGCCCGTACCGCCGCCCGAGAAGGCGATCGAGACGGCCGACGCGTTCGGCGTGACCTTTCCGTCCGAGCCGAATCGCAGCGTCGGGTCGGACGCGACCCAGACCCCGCCCTGCCGCACCCGCACCGTCGTTCCGTAGCGCTTGACCGACCACTTGCCGTTCGGCAGCGCCCAGGTGTCCGAGGAACCCGTCCGCGCCGTCGCCAGCTCGTAGGGCTGACCAGTTTCTTTGGCCTTGGCGAGAGCGAAGTCCTCCGGGCTCATGGAGCCGTCGGCCACCGGGTCGGTGGCGGCGACAGCCGCGGTAGCAGGCTGCAATACGGCCAAACCGCTAGCTGCTATTGCGCCAATGAGAGTCATGGAAATGGCTCTCGACATCTCTTGCCGGCTGGGCTTTCCGGAGGAGGGTCTTTCAGTTTTCACCCGAACTCCAATCATCCGATATTCGCGGCGACTGTACTCGACCGGCTGCGGCAGAGGCACCCTGCGACCTGCAAGATTCGGTACTTCTGGGGTTTAATGTGGCGTTTTGATCCGGGAGATATGTTTTGTATTAATTGACGTTCCGCAACCTCGAATTCAAGCCATTGTCGGCGTGTCGGACTCGCGAATTGGGGCTGTTAGTCTGCGCCGGTAATTTCCTGGAAATGTGGGGTGGGGTGTGAGACGATCTCGAATGAGAGGGCTTTCCGCGGCATTGGCCGCAGCGGTCCTCTCCGGCCTGCTGCCGAGTGCGGTGGCCGTAGCGGATAGCAAAGGTGGACCGTTACTTCCCGAGCTCAAGCAGCCGAAGGCCGTACCGGTGGCGCCGGTACGGACCGGCGGAACGAAGAAGCCCGATGCCGCGGTGGAGAGACCGTGGCGGGCTCCGAAGGTGGCCTGGCCCACCGCGAGTTCGGCCGAGGTGGACCTGGCGTCGGGCACGGCCACCAAGGCCATTGCCTCCGGCGTGCAGGCTTTTACCGCCGGGTCCGGTTCCCTGCCGGACGGGAGGTTCCCGGTCGCGGTGCACGCCGCACCGGGCGGGGGCGTCGCGACGCCGGCCAAGGTGAAGGTCGCCGTCAGCGCCCGGGACGGCGCCCGTAAGGCGGGTATCGACGGCTTGCTGCTGTCGGTAGGACGCTCGGACGGGGCCCAGCAGCCCGCGTCGGCCAGGGTCGAGGTGGACTACAACGGCTTCCGTGACGCCTACGGCGGCGACTACGCCTCCCGCCTGCACCTGGTGGAACTCCCGGCCTGCGCGCTGACCACGCCGGACCGTCCTGAGTGCCGTAGTCAGAAGCTCCTGGAGACACGGAACGACACCCGCTCGGGCAAGCTCACGGCCCAGGTCGCCGTACCGGGTTCAGCGCCGCAGGCGGCCAAGCCCGCCGGACTGTGGGCCGCACCGGCGGCTGCCGCCGGATCCACGGGCATGGTCCTGGCGGCGACGGCCGGCGCTTCCGGTTCGAGTGGCGACTACAAGGCGACGCCGATGGGGCCCTCGGGCTCCTGGAACGCCGGTGGATCCACCGGGGCGTTCTCCTGGTCGTACAACGTCGCGACACCTGCCGTACCGGGCGGCCTTGTGCCGAAGATCTCCCTGGACTACAACTCCCAGTCGGTCGACGGCCGCACTGCCGCATCGAACACCCAGGCGTCATGGATCGGTGACGGCTGGTCCTGGGATCCAGGCTTCATCGAACGCAAGTACAAGCCGTGTGTCGACGACAAGACCGGCAGTACGAGCACCGCCAAGATCGGTGACCAGTGCTGGTTCAACGACAACGCCACGCTCTCGCTCAACGGCAAGTCCACGGAGCTCGTCTTCGAACAGGGGAAGGGTTGGCACCCCGCGTCCGATTCCGGGGAGAAGGTCGAGAAGCTCACCGGTGCCACCAACGGTGACAACGACGGTGAGCACTGGAAGATCACCACGACCGACGGCATGCAGTACTTCTTCGGTCTGAACCGTCTTCCGGGCTGGAAGGACGGGTCCACGCCCACGACGAACTCCGCTTGGACGGTTCCCGTCTACGGCAATCAGGCGGGCGAGCCCTGCTACAACGCCTCCTTCGCGAGCGCCTGGTGCCAGCAGGCCTGGCGGTGGCAGCTCGACTACGTGGTGGCCCCGGGTGGCAGCGCCATGGCCTACTACTGGAAGGCGGAGAGCAACAACTACGGGCGGAACGTCTCCCAGACGACCGGCAAGGGCACCGTCACCCCCTACACGCGCAGCGGCTGGCTCGATCACATCGACTACGGCCTGCGCGCGGGGTCGGTCTACGGCGCCAAGGCCATGGGGCAGGTCACCTTCGACGTGTCGGAGCGGTGCCTCACCACCTGCGGGACTTTCGACGAGGCCAATGCCAAGAACTGGCCCGATGCACCCTACGACCAGTTCTGCAAGGACGGCTCCGCAGAGTGCAAGAACCAGTTCTCGCCCACTTTCTGGTCGCGCATGCGGCTCACGGGCATCAACACCAAGGTTCTGACCGGCGGTACGTACAAGGACGTCGACTCCTGGGCTCTGGAGCAGAGCTTCCCGCCCTCGGGTGACGGCATTTCCACACCCCTGTGGCTGAAGTCCATCACCCGCACGGCCAAGGCCGGCGACGCCCCCGACGTGACCCTGCCTCCCGTCAGCTTCGCGGGTGAGCAGAAGGCCAACCGTGTCGACAAGACGGGCGATGGGCTCGCCCCCTTCATCCGCCTGCGCCTTTACCAGGTGACCACGGAGTCCGGCGGCACGATCGGCGTCACCTACTCGCAGCCTGACTGCACCACCGCCACGCTGCCCGCTGCGGACGCTACGAACGCCACCCGTTGCTATCCGGTCAAATGGGCCTTCGAAGGCGAGACGGCGAAGCTGGACTGGTTCAACACCTACGTCGTGAGCCAGGTCGTGGAAGGCGACAACCTGGCCGATTCACCCGACAAGGTGACCTCGTACAGCTACCTCGGCGGAGCAGCCTGGGACAAGAGCACGGACGAGTTCACCAAGTCTGAGGATCGCGTCCATTCCGTCGCCCGCGGATACGAGCGCGTACAGGTCCGCGTCGGTGCCGTCGACGATCCGAAGTCCCTGACCGAGATGCGCTACTTCCGCGGTCTCGACGGCAAGGAGGTCAAGGACGGCACCGGAGCGGCGGTCACCGACCGCCCCGAGTTCGCCGGGCGGCCCCGGGAGTCGGCCACCTACGACGGTGACGACACCGGAAAGCCCCTCACCGCGACTTCCAGTACCCCTTGGCGCTCGGACATCGTGGCCAGGCGGGTCAGGCCCGGTCTGCCCGACCTCGTGTCGTACAGGACGGGAGTCGAGAAGGCCTCCACCCGTACCGCTGTGACCGGTGGGACCCGTACGACCGAAGTCACCCGGCACTATGACGACTACGGCATGGTCGACTGGGAATCCCAGTCCGGCGACATCGCGAAGAGCGGCGACGAGACCTGCACGACGAGTAGCTATGCCCGTAACACGGCGAGCTGGATCCTGGACAAGGTGAGCCGTGTCGAGACCGTGGCCGCGCCTTGCGGCACGGCGGTCAATCGGCCGACGGACGTCATCTCCGACAGCCGGACCTACTTCGACAACGGGGCGTTCGGCACCCTGCCGGGCATCGGCCTGCTCACCAAGACCGAAACGATCAACGCGAACGGCGACGGCTACGACACCGTTTCCTCGGTCCCCAGCACCTGCGGCGCCACCAAGGACCAGCTCTGCTACGACGCCTACGGGCGCCAGCTGGCCATCGCCGACGCGTACGGCAGGCTCACCACCATCGCCCTGACGCCCGCCACCGGAGAAGTCGCGACCACCATGGTCGTGACGAACCCGAAGGGCCACGCGGTGTCGTCGGAGCTGGACCCCCTGCGTGGGCAGTCCACGAAGGTGACCGATGCCAACGGCAAAGTGACCACGACTTCCTATGACGCCCTCGGGCGTACCTCGAAGGTCTGGTTGCCCAACTGGTCGGCAGCCGGAAACCCGGACAAGCCGAGCCGCCAGTTCGAGTACGTGATCCGCAACGACGGCCCGAACGTCGTCGTCTCAAAGTCGCTGACTCACGATTACCAGTACTCGGTGGACTACTCCATCCAGGACGGACTGCTGCGCCAGCGCCAGTCCCAGACCGCGTCGCCCGACCTTTCGGGTCGTCTGATCACCGAGACGTTCTACGACACGAAGGGCCGGCCCTGGCGGAACTCGGGCACCTACTACGCCAACGGCCTTCCCGAGGCGCAGCTCACGACCGGCCTGGAGAGTGCCTATCCCGCGTCTGTCGACACGATCTACGACGGTGCCGACCGCCCCACGGCGGTTATCTCCAAGAAGTTCGGGGTGGAGACGAAGCGGACCACCACCAGCTACGGCGGTGACACCACCACGGTCATCCCGCCGCAGGGCGGTACCTCCACGACCACGGTCGTGGATGCCCTGGGTCGGACGGTCGAACTCAAGCAGTACACCGACCCGGGACGCATGACGTCGCAGTCCACCCGGTACACGTACAGCAGGCTCGGACGTCTGGCCCAGGTCACCGATCCGAGCGGTGCCCAGTGGACGTACACCTACGACGTACGTGGCTCTCAGTCAGAGGTGAACGACCCGGACAAGGGCACCACGAAGATCGCCTATGACACGGCAGGCAAAGCCACGGACGTGACCGACGCCCGTGGAATCACCCTGCACACCGACTACGACGAGCTCGGACGCCCCACGGCGGTCAAGCAAGGCGGAACGGTCCTTACGTCGAACCTCTACGACACCGTCGCCAAGGGGCGCCTGAGCAAGTCGATCCGCTACATCGACGGTCGGGCCTACGAGTCGGAAGTCACGGTCTACGACAACCTCTACCAGCCACTGCAAGCACAGGTGAACATCCCGGCGGCACCTGACGTCGGGGCACTGGCCGGCACGTACAAGTGGACGAACACCTACAACATTGCCGGGCAGCTCCTTACGACCAAGCAGCCGGCCATGGGAGATCTGCCCGCAGAGACGGTCGGCAGCACCTACAGACCGGTCTCCGGCCTCCTCAACACCATGGGTGCGGGCAACAGCCGGCTCGTCTCGGCGATGACGTACGACCACTACGGCCGCAGCATCCGCCAGGAACTGGGAGCTACTGGCCAGAGGGTGTTCACCTCGACCGAATATGACGAACACACCGGCATGGTTTCGCGGTCCTACAACGATCGGGAGGTAGCACCAAACAGGCTCGATGACACGCGCTACACCGCTGACCCCGCGGGCAACCTGACGGCCATCGCCACTGCCTTCGGCCAGGACTCGGACCGCACCACGGACACCCAGTGCGTCGGTCTCGATGCCCTGCGCCGCATCGTCGAGGCATGGACCAATCAGGGTGAAACCTGTGCGGCAAAGCCATCCGACGCGGTCGTCGGCGGACCGGACGCCTACTGGACGACCTACACCTACGATGCGGTGGGCAACCGGAAGACGGAGACCAAGCACAAGACGGATCCGGCGACGGCCTCCGACACGGTCCGTACGTACGCGGCGCCGACGGCCGGCAAGCACGACCTCACCAAGGTCACGCAATCGGGCACCGACGCACGGGACGAGTCCTTCACCTACGACGCATCCGGCAACACCAAGACCCGGAGGATCGGAACAGCCGAGACCCAGTACCTGGAGTGGGACGCCGAGGGGCACCTCAAGGCCCTCGACCAGGGCACGTCCAGCAACTCGTTCGCCTATGACACTGCCGGCCAGCGTCTGCTCCGAAAGGATTCGACCGGCGTCACCCTCTACCTCCCGGGCGGCAACGAGCTCAAGCTCGACAAGTCCGGCAAGGTTACGGGGACCCGCTACTACGGCGGCGTCGCGATGCGTACGGGCGGCAAACTCACCTTCACCCTGGCCGACCACCACGGCACAGGCACCACCCAGATCAGCGCCGATGCGACGCAGACCGTCGAGCGTCGCAAGACGGGGATCTTCGGTGAGGAACGGGGCACCCAGTCGACAGCTTGGACCGGCGACAAGGGCTTCGTCGGTGGAACCAAGGACGCGGACAGCGGATTCACCCACCTCGGAGCCCGCGAATACGACCCTCTGACGGGTCGCTTCATCTCCGTGGATCCGCTGATGGACCTCTCCAGCTCGCAGCAGCTCCACGGGTACGTGTACTCCAGCAACAACCCCGTTTCTCTCAGCGATCCCACCGGCGAGATCGAGCGGGACTGCCTGAACGGGAACTGCGGCGGCCACTACAACCCACGTGACGACAATCTGTCCGTCAACGACCCGGCCCGCCCCAACGGGATGACGGGCGGTTACGACAGCACCCCCGCCGTTTACCGGCCGACTGTCAATGATCAGGTATGGCTCGACAAGAGCGACAAGCCGCTCCGACTTCCCAAGAAGGCCTCGCCGAAATTCCTCAAGGAATACAGAAAGCAGCTCACCATTGAGCTCCGCTTTGTTGTGAACAATGAGCGGGGGACGATCTGGACGGCGCAGACCACGGCGCTGCTGAACGCTTGCGAATCCACCGACTGCTCTGATCTCGAATACTACGCCGAGCTCAATATCGCTGCGAAGCTTGTGAACGGCGAGGTCGCGCCCTATGAGATACCCGGAGGATCCGGTGGCGGCATAAGGCTTCGGGACGGGACCCGGACGAAGCCCGCCAAGGGTGGCGGCTGCAATTGCTTCCTCGCGGGCACTCAAGTGGTCATGGGTGATGGTGAATCCAAGGCCATCGAGACGATCGAGGTCGGCGACTACGTCAACGCTACCGACCCGAGGTCGGGGGAGACCGGAAAGCGTCGCGTAACCCAGCTGATCGTCACGGAAGACGACAAGCACTTCAACAAGCTTGCCATTGCGACAGAGAAGGGGATCGAGGAACTCACCGCCACACACGAGCACCCCTTCTGGTCGCCATCCCAGAACGCTTGGGTTACCGCTGGCGATCTGACGGCCGGGATGTCGGTGATGGTCGAGGGCGGCGGCACGGCAATCATCGTCAAGAACACCCCGTACGCGCGGCAAGCAAAGACGTTCAATCTGACAATCGAAGACTTCCATACGTACTATGTGCTGGCGGGCGAGACGCCGGTGCTCGTTCACAACAGCACATGTACGAAGTCGGTCAACCTTCCCGGGTGGCGGAAGGTGGACATCGATATGGATCATGTCATTGACCGACACACCGCTGCAGGCAAGACCTACAAGCAGAGCGGAATCAAGACGAAATTCCCGGACTACATGTCTTCAGGGGAGATTGAATCCACGATTCGCCAGGCGTACAGGTCGTCTTCGGTTGCTGGGCGTTCTCAGGGGGACCGAGTCTTTCTGAGGGGATCGGCCGATGGGCTTGAAGTCGAGATGTGGGTGAACAAAGAAACACGCATGATTGAGACTGCATACCCAGTTTGGAGGTGAGATTGATGGAGTTCGAAGTATTATGTGACGTGGAGTCTCTCAATCTCGCCAGATCAGGATCTATCTGGGGTAACGTCTGGGTCGACATCTCTGGATTCTCCTTTCCGGAACCGAACTGGAACGACATGCCAGTTGCATTCATTATGGAACTGCTCGACGCGGTTGATTTTGTCCGCCGCGCTGAGGGGAGACGCAGGAGAGTAAGGTTCTTCGACGGTCCATTCTGGATCGATCTGGCCGGTCGGGGCGATGGTGCCGTGAGTGTGTCGGCTAATGCTCACGGTGCATGTAAAGAGGCGACGGTCAGCGCTCGCGACATGGCTCGATCCTTGGCGGCAGTGCGGATCGCGCTGGTCCGCGCATGCCTGGCGCGCGGGTGGGGTGAGCAGATGGACGTCCGTCGCTTGCAAGCTCAGTAGCAGTCGACGACGAGAGCCCTGGAGGCTTCACAACGGCATATCCGAAGCCCCGTCAGGTACGTTCTGGCGGGGCTTCGGCGTGGGGTGACGGCAGTAGTTGACGGCAACGTCAGTGGACGCTGGCTCCGCACAGCGGCGGGTCGTCGGCGTGGGTAGGGCCGTCGAGGGCGGTGCTGTGGGTGTCGATAGCCTGGCGCTGGAGTCGGAGTCGGACGTGGGTGTAGACGGTGGCGGTGACGCCGGTGTGGGCGCGCCACGATGTGAGCCTTGGCGGCCCCTGAAGAACCCTGGTACGGCAAAGCTGCCCGACCGAGGAGGGACCCACCAGCCGGTCCCGAGTCGTTGACGGCAACGCCGACGCAACCGGAGCGGACATCAGCGCACACCAGCAGACGGCGACGGACTGCCATTTCGCGGCCGACCTGCGAAAAACCAGCTCGGAAGAGGCACGTCTTCCACACGCACTATGTGCTGGCAGGGGCCACGCCGATCCTCGTCCATAACGCGAAATGTGTTATTGACGGTAGCGGTGCGACCAAGGGTGTTCTTGAAGTGAGCGACCGAGTGAAATCGGTCCTTGAGTGAGTCAGAGCACCCTCATCGGATAAAGCGCTCCTTGAGGAGGTGTGCGTAGTGGCGGTGGAAGGCGAGGGGAGCGGGGCGAGCGTCACCTCGATCTTGAGGTTGATAGCGGAATGTTGAGGTGTCGGCGAGGTGCTTCAGGCTTGGGATGGCTCAGAGTCAGACGGACTCGCTGCGGGCGCTTCAGCGGGGCGGGGAGGTTCCGGCCTGCTGAGCGGGCCGGGCGGGGTGCGGTCGAGGCCGCGCCAGGCGGGGAAGAGGAGGGGCGCCAGGGTGGTCAGGAAGTAGACGGCGCCGAAGGCCAGGAGGGCGTGCGCGATGCCGAAGCCGTCCACCAGGAGGCCCGCCGTGAGGCCGCCCAGGGGCATCACCAGCTCGCAGCCCGCCAGGGTCACGCCGGAGACGCGGCTGCGCAGTTCCTCGGGTACCAGCTCGTACATCACCGTGCCGAGGATCGGGTTGAGCATGCCCGCCCCGAGGCCGGAAAGGGCCATGACGACCGCCAGCGGCGGCGCGGTGTCGGTGAGGGCGGCCGTCACGTAGCGGGGTGCGCCGCACAGGAGGAAGGCCACCGCGAACACCGCCCGGCGGGGGAAGCGCTCGCCCCACGCCCCGTAGAGCAGGGCGCCCAGCAGGGCGGAGCCGCCGAACAGGGAGATCATCAGGCCGACCGCGCCGGCACTGCCGAGGTCCTCGCGGCCGTGCACGGGCAGCAGGACCGAACTCCAGCCCTGGTCCAGCCCGTTGGTCATCATCACCATCAGGGTGACGCCCATCAGGAGCCGGGAGCGGGTCAGGAAGCGCCAGCCCTCGGCCATCTCGGCCCGGTAGGCGCCGAACGTCACCTTCTCCGGGGCGGGTTGCGGGTCGGCGGCGGCGACCCCGCGCACGAACGCCGTCATCAGCAGTGCCGAGACGGCGAAGGAGGCCGCGTCCAGGAGCAGGACGGTCTCGGCGCCGACGAACGTGATCAGCAGGCCGGCGGTGGCGGCCCCGAGCATGCGGGCTCCGCGCGAGACGGCGTCGTAGAGGCTGGACGCCCGGCCGATGGTGGTGCCGGCGTGCTCGGCGAGGGCGGGGAGCAGGACGTTGCGGGCGGTCAGGCCCGGGGTGTGCACGAGGCCGCTGACGGCCATCAGCGCGCACAGCATCCAGAACTCCAGCAGGCCCGCGTAGTGGAGCAACGGGATCGCGCCGACCGCGAGCGCGCAGATGAGGTCGGAGGCCGCGGAGACGCGGCGCCGGCCGATCCGGTCGATCAACGGGCCGCCCACGAGCGCGGCGACGATCACGGGCAGGGTGGCGCAGAAGGCGACGACCCCGGCCCGGCCGGCGCTGCCCGTGGTCTGGAGCACGAACCACGGGACGCCGATCAGGGTGAGTGAACTACCGGCTATGGAGATGGTGTTGGCGGCCAGGAGTGCGGTGAGGGGGCGCCTGCTCATGCCGCGTGCTGCCGGACGCGGGCGTGGACGTGGGCCGGTTCCATCAGGCGCAGTCCGGCGCTGATCAGCGCCTCGCCGAGCCGGTTGCGCAGCGCCGGAACGGCATGGACGGCGTGGACGGCGGGGGCCCCGGAGGCGGCGCTCTCGTGCGCGAGGTGCCAGGCGGCGGCTTCGGCGGCGAGTTCGGCGGTGCGGGCGGCGTGGATCTCGGCGTGGATCTCGGCGTACGGGAAGGCGTGCATGGCAGGACTCCTTCTGCGGAGGGCGGGCAGGGGTGCGCGGACCGTCGGGGCGGACTACTCGGAGGCGGTGCGGCGCGGGAAGGTGTGCGTGTGGACGCGGACCATCTCACTGTCCTCGGCGGGCGGCAGGTCGCGGTAGCTGTTGATCAGCTCGTGCATCCGGTGGATCAGCTCGTGGCTCTGCTCGGGCGTCAGGCGGAGCGTGAAGTCGCTGAGGTCCGCTCCGCGCCTCCACTGCGCCGTCCACTCGTGGGCCTCGCCGAGCCAGGTGCTCAGCTCCTGCGTGTGGATCTTCATGATCTCGCCCAGGAAGACGTCGGCCGCGCCCCTGGTCTCGGGGTCGTCCGCGAACATGAGCGACTCGTCGAACCGCGTGCCGTCGTGCGAGGCCTTCCACCAGCGTTCGCGTCCCTTGCCGTGCCCGGGGGCGTCCTCGACGAAGCCGTGCGCGGCGAGCTGGCGCAGGTGGTAGCTGGTGGCCCCGCTGGACTCGCCGAGCCGTTCGGCGAGTTGGGAGGCGGTGGCGGGCCCCTCGCGGCGCAGGGCGCCGAGGAGGCGGATGCGCAGCGGGTGCGAGAGGCCGCGCAGGGAGCGGGCGTCGAGGGTGCGGACGTTGGGCTCGGCCGCGGGCGTCTGCTGCGGGGCGTCGGACGCGGCGTTCTTCTCGGGCATGGCTCAACAGTAGAGTTGCAAAGAATCCTATGCAAGGGTTTCTTTGCAACGTTTTCTTTGGAACTCCCCGGACGGCTCAGCCCTCGTGCGCCGCCTGCTCCACCAGGGGGATGATCCGCAGCGGCACCGGGTTCTCCATGACGATCGCCGTCGACGCCCGCACGATCCCCTCGAAGCCGACGACCCGGTCGATCACCCGCTGGAGGTCGGCGTTCGAGCGCGCCACGAGCCGGCACAGCATGTCCCCGGTCCCGGTGGTCGTGTGCAGTTCGAGTACCTCCGGCACGCCCGCCAGGTGGGCCCGTACGTCCGAACCCTGGCCCTGCTTGATCTCCAGCGTGGCGAAGGCCGTCACCGGGTACCCGAGGGCCGCCGGGTCGACCTGCGGGCCGAAGCCGCGGATGACCCCGTTCGACTGGAGCCGGTCCAGGCGGGCCTGCACCGTGCCGCGGGCCACGCCCAGCCTGCGCGAGGCCTCCAGGACCCCGATCCGCGGTTCGCGCGCGAGCAGGAGGATGAGCCTGCCGTCGAGTTCGTCGATGCCCATGGGAGCCTTCCCTCGTTCGACTGGTCATACTGCACAGATCTCCCAGTCATCCTGCGTCGGTGCTGAGCATTCTGCACACCAGAAATGGAAACTATTGCGCAGCTTGTGGAAGGGCGGGACTCTGCGCTCATGACTGAGTCTCTGGTGAACCTCGAAACCACCCCGCACACCGCGCGTGAGGCCGACCCCTTCCCGGTGAAGGGCATGGACGCGGTCGTCTTCGCCGTGGGCAACGCCAAGCAGGCCGCGCACTACTACTCCACCGCCTTCGGCATGAAGCTCGTCGCCTACTGCGGACCGGAGAACGGCAGCCGCGAGACCGCCAGCTACGTCCTCACCAACGGCTCCGCGCGCTTCGTCCTCACCTCGGTCATCAAGCCGACGACCGACCACGGCCGCTTCATCGCCGAGCACGTCGCCGAGCACGGTGACGGCGTCATCGACCTCGCCATCGAGGTCCCCGACGCCCGCGCCGCGTACGCGTACGCCGTCGAGCAGGGCGCGCGCGGGCTGGACGAGCCGTACGAGGTCAAGGACGAGCACGGCACCGTGGTACTGGCCGCCATCGCCACCTACGGCCAGACCCGCCACACGCTGGTCGAGCGCACCGACTACGACGGCCCGTACCTGCCCGGCTACGTGGCCGCCGAGCCGATCGTCGCCCCGCCGGCGAAGCGGACCTTCCAGGCCATCGACCACTGCGTCGGCAACGTCGAGCTCGGCCGGATGAACGAGTGGGTGGCGTTCTACAACAAGGTCATGGGCTTCACGAACATGAAGGAGTTCGTGGGCGACGACATCGCGACCGAGTACTCGGCGCTGATGTCGAAGGTGGTCGCGGACGGCACCAAGAAGGTCAAGTTCCCGATCAACGAGCCGGCGATCGCGAAGAAGAAGTCGCAGATCGACGAGTACCTGGAGTTCTACGGCGGCCCCGGCGTCCAGCACATCGCGCTCGCGTCGAACGACATCGTGGCGACCGTGCGGACGATGCGGGCGGCGGGCGTGCAGTTCCTGTCCGTGCCGGACTCGTACTACGACACGCTGGGCGAGTGGGTCGGCGACACGCGCGTGCCGATCGACGAGCTGCGCGAGCTGAAGATCCTGGCCGACCGTGACGAGGACGGCTACCTGCTGCAGATCTTCACGAAGCCGGTGCAGGACCGTCCGACGGTCTTCTTCGAGATCATCGAGCGGCACGGGTCGATGGGCTTCGGCAAGGGCAACTTCAAGGCCCTGTTCGAGGCGATCGAGCGGGAGCAGGAGAAGCGGGGCAACCTGTAGGTCGCGCGGGCCCGGGTCCCGGGGGCCCGGGCCGCCCGCCGCCGAGGGTGGGGTGGGGWGGGGCTGCCGCTGCGCGGAGCTGGCCGATCGCGGCGAGGGCTTCCGTCGCGAGGGGGCCGCGGACCGGGGAGAAGCCCGGGTTCGTCCGCAGGGCATCCTGGAAGTAGCGGCGGGCCGCCGCCTCGTCGCCCAGGCCCCGCTCGATCATCGCCCGGTGGTAGGAGAACTCCGCACTGCGCACCCCCAGCTCGGTGGCCTTCTTCGCGTGCTCCAGGGCCGCCGCGTCCTCCCCGACGCGGTGCAGCGCCCAGCCCAGGGCATCGGCCACCTGCACGCTCTTGTGCCGCTTCCACTCCGCCGACAGGCGGCGTACGGAGGCCCCCGCGTCCCCGTGGTCGGCCTCGAACAGGCCCAGGACCACCGCCTCGTTGACGCCGTTCGCCTCGCCGTGCGCCGCCAGCACCGACACGGCCTCGTACTGGACCCGGGCCTCCTCCGGCCGTCCCAGCGAGTCCAGCAGCTCGCCCAGCTCCAGCGCCAGGCCCGGCGCCGGCGTACGGCCCAGCGCCAGCCGGTAGTCCCGTACCGCCTCCCCGCCCCGGCCCAGCGCGGCCAGCGCCCGTGCCCGGCCGCCCAGGGCCTCCGCCCGTGCCGGGTCCGTGCGCAGCGCGGCCTCCTGCTGGCGCAGCGCCTCCGCCGCGTCACCCCGCTCGAAGGCCAGCTCCCCGAGCCGGTGGAGCACGTACGCCTTCTCCGCCGGCGCCTTCGCCGCGCCCGCCGCGTGCTCCAGCGACACCACCGCGTCCTCGCGCCAGCCGCGGTCCCGGTAGACCTGGGCGGCCCGCAGGTGCGCGGCCAGCCCCTCGCGGAGCTCCGACAGCTGCTCCAGCGCCTTCTGGGCGGCCTTGTAGTCGCCGAGGCCCGTGTACGCGTCCACGAGGACCGGGTACGCCGCCCAGCGCCGCGGCGCCTGCGCCCGGACGAGCTCGCCCCACTTCTTCGCCGTCCCGAAGTCCGCCCGGGCGTTGGCGAGGGCGCCCATGCCCGTCATCGCGTCGAAGTTGCCCTTCTCCGCGGGCCGGGTCTCCAGCGACCTCTTGAACGCCTTTTCCGCCTTCGGGTACCAGTCCGATTCGGCCGTCCGCCGCGCCTGTTCGAGGTACGCGGACCCGAGCACCGCCCACGAAGCGTCGTCGTCGGCGTGCGCGGCGACCCACTTCTCCCGGTCCGCCACCAGCGCCGTCAGGTCCACCGCGGCCGCCGGGGCGCCCACGCCGACCGCCGACGCGGCCCGTTCGCTCGGCCCCGGCGGGCGGGCGTCGTCGCCCGTGCGGGCCGGGCGGATCAGCAGGGCCCCGGCGATCAGGACCACCGCCACCGCGGCCGCCACCACCGTCTTGCGGCCGGTGAAGGTCACGGGCGGCGCGGGCTGCTGCGAATGCTCGTCGAAACCGTCCATGCGCTCACTGTGCGTCAATATGAAGAGTTCGCCGAGGTGTCCGAAGCCGGTCGCGGCCGTGTTCACACCGATGGCCCCGACTGTCACGCTGGCCCCATGGATGACGATCTGTCGGCACGGCTTTCCGAGCGGTCCCCCGACCAGTCCCGCGCCCCGTCCCCGGAGGAGCCCCCCGAGGAGCCCCCCGCGCAGCGGCTCGTCGAGCGCCTGCGCGAGGGACTCCCGCCCGAGGCCCTCCTCACGGATCCGCAGGTCACCGCCTCCTACGCCACCGACATGGCGAGCTTCTGCGCCGCCGGCACGCCCGCCGCCGTGGTCCTGCCCCGCACCGTGGAACAGGTACGGCACGTGATGCGCACCGCGACCGCCCTACGGGTCCCGGTCGTCCCCCAGGGCGCCCGTACCGGCCTGTCGGGCGCCGCCAACGCCTCGGACGGCTGCATCGTGCTGTCCCTCGTGAAGATGGACCGGATCCTGGAGATCTCCGCCGTCGACCGGATCGCCGTCGTCGAGCCGGGCGTGGTCAACGCGGTCCTCTCGCGGGCCGTGGCCGAACAGGGCCTGTACTACCCGCCCGACCCGTCCAGCTGGGAGCAGTGCACGATCGGCGGCAACATCGGCACCGCCTCGGGCGGCCTGTGCTGCGTCAAGTACGGGGTCACCGCCGAGTACGTGCTCGGCCTCGACGTGGTCCTCGCCGACGGGCGGCTGCTGCGCACGGGCCGGCGCACCGCCAAGGGCGTCGCCGGATATGACCTGACCCGGCTCTTCGTGGGCTCCGAGGGCAGCCTGGGCGTGGTCGTGGGGGCCGTGCTGGCGCTGCGGCCGGCGCCGCCCCGGCAGCTGGCGCTGGCCGCCGAGTTCCCCTCCGTCGCGGCGGCCTGCGAGGCGGTCTGCGCCGTCATGGAGGCGGGGCTGGCGCCCTCGCTGCTGGAGCTGATGGACCGGACGACCGTCCGCGCCGTCAACGCCCTCGGCCGCATGGGGCTGCCCGAGAGCACGGAGGCGCTGCTGCTGGCCGCCTTCGACACCCCGGACGCGCCCGACGGGCTCGCGGCCGTCGGACGGCTGTGCACCGCCGCCGGGGCCACCGCCGTCGTCCCCGCCGAGGACGAGGCGGAGTCGGAACTGCTGCTCCAGGCCCGCCGGATGTCCCTGACCGCGCTGGAGGCGCTGAGGCCCGCGACGATGATCGACGACGTCTGCGTACCCCGGTCGCGGCTCGCCGAGATGCTCGACGGCACGGCCGCCGTCGCGCGGGAGTACGGGCTGCTCATCGGCGTCTGCGCGCACGCCGGGGACGGCAACACCCACCCGGTGGTCTGCTTCGACCCCGCGGACGAGGACGAGGCGCGGCGGGCCCGGGAGTCCTTCGACGCCATCATGGCGCTGGGTCTGGAGCTCGGCGGGACGATCACCGGCGAGCACGGGGTCGGGGTGCTGAAGAAGGAGTGGCTCGCCCGCGAACTCGGGCCGGTCGGCCTGGAGATGCAGCGCAACGTCAAGCGGGCCTTCGACCCGCTCGGGCTGCTCAATCCCGGCAAGCTCTTCTGAGGCCGGGGTCCGGGAGGCGCGGTCGTCGGGCGTGCGGTGGTCGGGCGTGCGGTGGTCGGGCGTGCGGTTCTCGGGCGTGCGGTTCTCGGGCGTGCGGTCGTCGGGCGTACGCATCACAGGTCGCCGTCCGCCGACTCGTCCGAGGGCCACGGGTCGCGCAGCCACAGCTCGTCCGCCGGGGTCGGGGTCAGCAGCTCCGCCAGCGCCGCGTCCAGTCCGAGCCGGTCCGCCTCGGTCCCCGGCGGCACCACGCGCAGGGTCCGCTCCAGCCAGGCCGAGACCGATCCGGCCGGGGCCTCCAGCAGGGCGTCGCCGTCGGGGGAGCTGAGCGCCATGCACAGGACCGCCCTGCTGTCGATCTTCGTGGGCCAGATCCGGACGTCTCCGTGCCCGCACGGACGGAACACCCCCTCGACGAGCAGCTCGCGCGCGAAGGTCCAGTTGACCGGCGTGTCGGAGCCGGTGTGGAAGGTGACGTGCACGGCGAACGGGTCGTCCGTGAGGTACAGCAGCTTGGCGGGGACGGGGACGCTCCGCTCGGGTGACAGGACCAGCTTGAGTTCCAGTTCGCGTTCGATGACGGGGTGGTGCATGGCGGCCTCACTTCGGTGCTTCGCTTGCGGGCGCGGGGCCGGAACTGCCCCACACCCGCAGAGAGCGTCGGTGTGCCCGGGTATGACGCGACTTCCGGCACCGAAGGAGAGGTTGGCCGAAATCTATCGGCTGACCGAAAACAATCGGATGGGGTGACGTTCGCCCGAAGGCTTGGAATCCCCCGTTACCGGACCTGTCGGGAGGGGGTTCTTGGCTATGGTCCTCCCCTTGGGTCCTCCCCTGCACAATCCTCAAGCCACGATCGGAGTTGGGGACATTGACGGCCTCCCCTGGTGACGGCGAGCACGCGGCCCGCGAGGGCTACTACCCCGATCCGTCCATCCCCGGGTACGTCCGGTACTGGAACGGCGCTGCCTGGGTCCCCGGTACGAGCCGCCCCGCCTCCGCCGCCCCGGCACCCGCCCCCGCCGCGGCGTTCGCGTCGGCCTCGGCCTCAGCGGCGGCTCCCGCGTCGGTGTCCGGGCCCGCTCCCGTGGACGAGACGGGGCCGGTGTTCCTCGACGAGACCTCCGCTACCGAGGCGCTGACCGGGCCGCGGACCGGCGTCGGCACCGGCCCCGGCACCGGCCCCGGCGCCGTCCCCGGACCGGGACCGGGACCGGACTCCGATCCGGCCGGCTGGCAGGCCGACCCCGTCCACCAGGCGGGCTTCGGCGGCCCCCGCGACGTGCGCGTCTCCTGGGGYGGCCCGGCGGAGCCGGAGCCCCGCCCCGGGGGGATCTCCCTGGCCCGGCCCGCGCCCGCGCCCGTGCCCGTGCCC